>JAYFRK010000138.1:0-3972 GCA_034925975.1 Clostridium sp. | reverse complement strand
TCTGATGATGAATCTTCTGTTACTCCTTGGAAAGTCTTAAACATTAAGTTGAACCTTCTAATGTCAGTATAGTTTTTCTTTCCACATTTAGGACAAACTATATTATGTTCATTTATGTAGTTTAAAAGTTCCTCACCAGTCCAACCATCGGCACTAACATTATCTATACCATGAGCAGCCATAGCTTCTTCTACTAATTTATCTGCTCTAAATCTTGCCTTACATTCTTTACAATCCATTAATGGATCTGAAAAACCACCAACATGGCCTGATGCTACCCAAACCTCTTTGTTCATGAGTATACCAGAATCCAATCCTACATTGTACGGACTTTGTTGTATGAATCTTTTCCACCAAGCTTTTTTAACATTATTCTTAAATTCTACTCCCATTGGACCATAATCCCATGAGTTAGCTAGACCTCCATATATTTCTGATCCTTGGAATATAAAACCTCTACCTTTACAAAGTGCAACTACTTTATCCATAGTTTTTTCGAAACTCATTTTTATAACCTCCCTATATTAAATTTGCGTATAAAAAAAAGACCTAAACTACCTAAAAGGGACGAAATTTATAATTAATTCCGCGGTTCCACCCTTCTTGGCAAATAGCCCTCCTTATAAACCACTGCACTCAAAAGCTCCTTTTATAATAAGCCTTTAGCTGTTCTCACCATCCACAACCTCTCTAAAAAATAACTTATTATTACTCTTCTCTATCATCATGCACTTATATGTTTTCCTTAAAAGTATTTTATCAGAATATGAACACATGTCAAGATAAACTTTCAAAAAATAAAAATGGCTCCGCGAAAAGGATTCGAACCTTCAACCTATCGGTTAACAGCCGAGTGCTCCACCGTTGAGCTATCGCGGAACGTTTAGTACGCTATTATTATAACACATTTACTAAAAAATACAAGGGGGTCATAAAACTTTTTCTAACTATTAGAGTTAAAATTAAAGAGTAAGCTATAATATAATTTTATAACTTACCCTTTTATACTTATAAATACTACTTTGTTGGCTTCATTGTTGGGAATAATATAACATCTCTGATTGAACGAGAATCAGTTAGGAACATTATTAATCTATCTATTCCTATTCCTAGTCCACCTGTTGGAGGCATACCTATTTCTAAAGCATTAACAAAGTCATCATCCATCATATATGCTTCGTCATCCCCAAGTTCTCTTTCTTTAAGCTGTTGCATAAATCTTTCCTTTTGAACGATAGGATCATTTAGCTCTGAATATGCATTACAGATTTCTCTACCATATATAAAGCCTTCAAATCTTTCAGTTAATTCTCCATTTCCTCTTTTTTTCTTAGTAAGAGGAGAATTTTCTACTGGATAATCGCATACAAAAGTAGGTTGTATTAATTTTTCTTCTCCAAACTCTTCAAATAGAGCTATTAATATATCACCTTTAGTGCAATCTGTAAGTTCTTTCTTAAGTTCTACACCCTTTTGTTTTGCTATCTCTCTAGCTTCATCATCTGTTTTAATTTCATTAAAGTCTACACCAGCATATTCTTTTACTGCATCCACCATTGTTATTCTTCTCCATGGTGGAGTAAAATCTATTTCTGTACCTTCGTATTGAACTTTAGTTGTTCCATTAACTTTTTCACATACATAAGCTACCATGTTTTCAGTTATTTCCATCATGTCACTATAATCTGCATAGGCTTGATATAATTCAATAGCTGTAAATTCTGGATTATGTCTTATATCTATACCTTCATTTCTGAAGTTTTTACCTATTTCATATACTTTTTCAAATCCACCTACTATAAGTCTCTTTAGATAAAGCTCAGTTGCTATTCTAAGATACATATCTATATCTAAAGCATTGTGATGAGTTATAAACGGCTTTGCAGCAGCTCCTCCAGCTATAGGTGATAGTATTGGTGTTTCAACTTCTAAAAAGTCCCTATTATCTAAAAATTCTCTAATAGCTTTAATGATATTAGTTCTCTTTATAAAAGTTTCTTTTACTTCTGCATTCATTATTAAGTCTACATATCTTTGTCTATATCTTAAATCTGGATCTTTTAATCCATGGAACTTTTCTGGAAGTGGTTTTAAAGACTTAGTTAAAAGTTGAAAATCAAGAATATGTAAAGTTACTTCTCCTGTCTTTGTTTTAAATACACTACCTGTTATGGATACAAAATCACCTATATCAAAAGTTTTGTATTCTTTAAGCTTTTCTTCACCTACGTCATCTATCTTTATATATAGCTGCATTTTCCCATATCTATCATGAATATCTGAAAATCCAGCTTTTCCATGTACTCTTTTAGACATAAGTCTACCAGCAACTGTTACTGTTTTGCCTTCAAGCTCATCATAGTTCTCTTTAATTTCAGATGATGCATGAGTTCTTTCTACTTTATATACATCAAATGGATCTTTACCAGCTTCTTGTAATGCAGCCAGTTTCTGTCTTCTCTCTTTAATAAGTACGTTAAATTCAGCTTCTTGCTTAGCTTCTAACTTCATTTGTTTTATTTCTTCCTTAGTCAATTGCTTTTCCGACATTAGCGCATCCCTCCGTTTACTCAGATGTAACTTACATGAATTTATTCCACTAGATTCTTATTTCTAAAATTTCAAATTTGCTGATTCCATCAGGAACAGGTACATCAACTATATCCCCAACTCTTTTTCCTATAAGAGCATTACCTACTGGTGATTCATTTGAAATTTTATTTTTTAATGGATCTGCTTCTGCAGAACCTACTATATGAAAGTCTACTATTTCGTCAAAATCATAATCTTTAACTTTTACAATAGAACCAACACTTACAGTTTCTAATGATATTTCACTTTCATCAACTACATTAGCATTTCTTAACATATTTTCAAGTTGAACTATTCTTCCCTCAACAAACGCTTGTTCATTTTTAGCTTCATCATATTCTGAATTCTCACTTAAGTCTCCGTAAGAAAGTGCCACCTTTATCTTTTCAGTTATTTCTCTTCTTTTAACAGTTTTAAGGTACTCTAACTCTTCCTCTAACTTCTTTACACCTTCAGCAGTCATTATATACTTTTTTGACTCACTCATTTTCTACTCCCCTTTAAACATAATTTATTTAAATAAATATATTTCTAACACCTAGTTATTTAAGTTATTATAAAACAGTAACTTTCTTATGTCAACACGCATTTCCTTTTTATTCCACACAACCATATCTCATAATATTATATGATTTTCAAACTTTGCCTCGTCTAATAAAATACCATTATTCTCTAGAAGTTCATCTATATTTTTATCACTATTTCTATCAAATATGCCACCTATTAATTCAGAAGTTACTTCTAATCCCATTAAGTTCCACGGCGTGTTGTAAGTAACTTTATTAACTACTATATCTTCTGCATTTTCAGGTATATACATATTATCTAAACACCATAGAGGGCATTTCACACTCCCATTTAAAGGTCTTGAGGAAATTATGAAATCCGAATGTTCAATAACATAATTAATATTGTCAGTTACTATAGGTGAAACTCCATAATTGCTAATTATATAATCACATAATCCCCTAATTTTTTTTAAATTATTCGATACTAATATAATACATTTTCCTTTTTGAGATAATTCAAAAATTATATGTCTATTAATATCATCAGCTGCGTCATATATAGCTATGTAATCTCTTTTTATACTTTTATTTCTAAGCATGAGTAATAATTGTATACTCTTTACAACACTATAAGCTAATACTTTCTTTTGAAACTCCGTGTAAAACATATAGTCTAGATATCTACAGGTTCTCAAAGCTAGAGCACAATAGTTGTTATTTCCAATTTTCTTATTTATATTATATATATTTCTTTTAAATGCATTTTCATTAAAATTAGGAGAAAGCCTTACTTTATATATTGTTGTATCAAGCTCATCTATACAGCTTTTTCCTTCAAATCTTGTAAATAACTTATCCTTTATCCTTCCCC
>JAYFRK010000570.1:0-2442 GCA_034925975.1 Clostridium sp. | reverse complement strand
CTAAATTAATATACATAACTGCTTTATTAATATTTCTATTATTTCCTGGAATAGTAAGACGTACAAGCTGATATTCCCTATCCCCTATTTTTTTAAAAGAATTGCTAATCTCTTCATCTGTATATAGTAACCCTATATATTCCTGAATAAAGCTTAATTTATAAACACTATCAAATTCTTTTTCTAAAATATAATTGATGTTATTGTTTAAATCATTTACTCTTATATCTTTTTCATTGTATATTAATACTCTATCCTTGTTTATATCTAGCCTATTTCCATATTTGTTATGATAAAATTGCTTGCACTCTTTATCTATCTCTTGTTTGCTATTCTTAATATGTAAATTTACATCACATGTATAACTATTTAAGTTTTTTAAATACTCAATAGCCGTATTAGGGTTTCTCTCTTTTTTCTTACAAGAACAAAACAACAGTAAAATTCCCAAAACAATACATAGTATTAATAATCTTTTTTTCATTTATTGCCTCCTGAAATAACTTACGTTATTAATACTATTCTAAATTTCTCTTTAATATTCTATTTATTGGATATATTTAGTTGGCAATATAAGAAAGTTGTGACGCAGCTTTCTTATATTATAAAGATGTTTGAATTTCTTTTATGGCTTCTGGAATTTCATCCAACATGTGTGAAGCATTAACACAATACTTATTCACTGCTAATTTATCTCCACAATATCCATGAATGTAAGCTCCCACATAAGCTGCTTCAAATTCACTAAGCCCCTGTGCTATAAGAGAAGTTATTATTCCGGTTAGACAGTCACCCATACCACCTGACGCCATGGCACTATTTCCTGTAGTATTTACCATAACTGTTTCTCCATCTGTAATTATCGTATTGTAACCCTTTAGCAATAATATAACATTATATTCTTTTGCAAATGCCTTGGCAATGTCCACTCTATTCCTTTCTATCTTATCAACTGGTATACCTGTTATTGTTGACATTTCCCCTAGATGCGGAGTTAATACAATACTTTTGTTCTTTTCCTTTAGTAAATTTAAATTATTCTTCAAAACATTTATACCATCTGCATCAATAACTAATGGACATTTTGTATATTGTATTATGTCCTTTACTATTTTTAAAGTTCCATCATTATTTCCCATACCCGGTCCCACAGCAATAGCATTGCTTTTGGATAAAATCTCATTTAATTTTTCTTTATTCTTAAATGATACTGTCATAGCTTCCACTAACTTACTACTCATAATGTCCTGAATACTCTCATTGCAGCATAAAGTTACGAGTCCTGCTCCACTTCTTATAGCAGATTCCGTTGAAATAAATGCTGCACCTGTAAATCCTTGTGATCCAGCTACTATCGAAGCTCTTCCAAAAGTACCCTTATGAGAATATTTTTTTCTTATAGGAATAGCTTTTTTTACCATCTTAAGTTCAATAATATGTTCATTAGTTAAAAATTTTTCTCCAATAAACTTTGGTATCCCTATGTTTTCAATCACAATCTCCCCTGTATATTTCTCTATACCATATCTTAAGAAACCTCGCTTAAAATATTGAAATGAGATGGTTTTATTTGCTTTTATACAACAGCCTAATATCTCCCCTGTATCGGAATTTAATCCTGAAGGCACATCTATTGAAATTACATAAGAACTGCGTTTGTTTACTAATAAGATAACTTGTTCATGTACTCCCTTTACTTCCCTTGAAAGTCCTGTTCCAAATATAGAATCTACTATAATTTTATGCTTATCTATACTAGCCTCTAAATCATTAATGTCACTATAATCTTCTATAAACTTAATATCAATTCCCATATTTATAAGTATTTTATAATTTTCTTGGCAGTCTTTGCTCAACTTATCCTTTTGTCCAATTATGAACACTTCTACTTTTTTATCTAATACATGTAAGTGTCTTGCAAGTGCTAGTCCATCTCCGCCATTATTCCCACTTCCAGATATAATTATAAAATCTTCATATTCGTCCAGCTCTATGTTATTTAATACTTTTAAAGCAGCATTCTCCATCAAAACCATACTAGGTATTCCTAGATTTTCTATACAAAAATTATCAATTTCCCTCATCTTCTCTGCTACAACAATTTCCATCATCTATTCCCTCCAAAATAGCATAGGCGATCGCATTCTCTTTGCTGTGAGATATGCTTAAATGTATTTTATATTTTCCAAGCCTTTTATCTATCTTTTTCGCTTTTCCCCTAAGTATTACTATTGGTTTTCCTAATGCAGTCTTATCTATTTCTATATCTCTAAAATCAAATTCTCTAAATCCTGTTCCAAGTGCTTTAGCTACCGCTTCTTTTGCAGCAAATTTGCCAGCCACAAACTCTGACCTCATAGTTCTACTCTTTAAATATTCAATTTCATTTATACCTTTTGCAGCTTGTACAAATATAAACAATCGCAATGATATCGCAACTAA
>JAYFRK010000185.1:0-3375 GCA_034925975.1 Clostridium sp. | reverse complement strand
TATAACTTGGAATAATCAACCAGGGTTTAATACTAAGGTAGAGGATTATAAAATAGTAAGCGGAGCAGCCGGAAATGTATTTCAATGGAATATAACTTCTATTGCAAAAGAATGGACATCCACAGGAACAAACAATGGACTTATGGTAAAAAATCATAATGAAGCTAGTGGATACAATCAGTTTATATCCTCAGACTCGGAGAGTGGGCTTGCCAATGGAAGACCAACAGCTACTATATATTACACTGATAGTACAGGGCTTGAAAACTATTGGACATACCATTCTCAGAATATAGGAAGAGCCGGCACAGGCTATGTTAACGATTACAATGGTAATTTAGTATTTATCCATAATGACCTATCTATGAATGGAAATAGAATGCCTACATCTTTAAACCATGTATTTAACAGCAATAATAGAAACATAAGCATAGGATATGGTAATGGATGGAGGTTAAATCTAAGTCAAAAACTAACTCCAGTTTCAGGAACTGAAAAATATCTCTATATAGATGAAGATGGAACAGAACACTATTTAGTATATAATTCAGCTGAAAATAAATACAAAGATGAGAGTGGTATAGATATTACTATGACCATAAATTCATCTAGTGTATATGAAAGATATAAAATACAGGACAAGAAGGACAACCTACTTTTATTTACATCTGGTGGTTATCTTTATAAAATCCAAGATAATAACGGTAATACTGAAACCCTTAATTATGATGGAACAGTTTTAAAATATATAACAGATGGAGCTGGTAGAGTTACCACACTAGATATTAATGCAAGTGGATATCTTTTAGGAATAATTGATCCAAGCAATAGAAGAACAAGTTTTTACTATGATGGAATAAATCTTACAAGGATAACTTATCCAGATGGAAAATACAGCACATATACATACGATTCTAACAATAACTTAACCTGTGCTACAAACTATGATAATTACAAAATACAATATGTTTACTATAGTGTAGCTCCCTATCGTGTAAGACAAATAGTAGAAACTAATAAAGATGGTACTCCAGGACAAGGAATTAATATTAAATACGGATATAACAATACCACATATAATGACTTTAGAGGAAAGAAGGAAATATATCAATTTGATAACTCTGGAAGAAGTGTATCTATAAGAGATGATGAGGGAAATGCTCTTTATTATGATTATAATACAAAGAGTAATACTGGAAAAGATCTAGATAATAAACTATCCTTTGAATCTAAACTTCAAAAATCTATAATGAACTACTTAAAAAATCATAATGCAGAAATAGCAGCTAATTGGACAGCAGTTAATGATGGAAACACTAATGGTTCATCAACCTATGATACTGCCATTAGATACCTAGGAAGCCAGTCCTTAAAAACAGTAAAGAATGATAATATAAAAAGACGTTTCCATAAACAGCAGGTAACCTTAACTAAAGGAAATACCTATACTCTATCAGCCTATATAAAAACAGATAATGTATCTAATGATAACAAAAAGGGTGCAGCAGCTTTTATAACTTATCAAGATGAAAGTGGAAATACCCAAACAGTATATTCTGATTACGTTTCAGGAACTAATGATTGGGAAAGGCAGGAAGTGACTTTTACCCTTCCAGCTAACGCAGCATCAGATACTATTGAAGCAAATGTAGGTATTGTAGAGGAAAGTGGTACAGCATACTTTGATGCTATTCAGTTAGAAGACGGACCTTTAGCTAACCGCTATAATATGCTAGAAAACCCTAATTTTATATATGGTGAACCAATACCAGAGTTTTGGAGTAAAAATGCACATATAGATTCTACTGATACAATAGTTACTTCAACGGATTCTATGTATCCTTCAAGCTTAGATAAAAGCAAAAAAGTATTTAAAATCAATGGAAGTGCATCAAAAACTAAAAATATATACCAAAAGATAAATCAATCAGGCGGTGAGGGAGATGTATACGTTGTATCAGGCTGGGCAAAGGGAGATTCTACACCGTTAGGTGGAAACAGACAGTTTGCCTTGGATGTAGGTATAGAGAAATTAGATGGAACCTATGAGTGGAAAGTAGTTCCTTTCAATGAGGACTCCACGGAGTGGCAGTATACATCAGCAAAAATAATTGCAGGAGCAGCATATAAGAGCATAACTTTCTATGCCTTATATTACGAAAATGAAAATACAGCATACTTTGATGGTCTTCAGCTTTATAAGGAAGAGTTTGGAGAGAGCTATCAATATGACGATAAGGGGAACTTAATATCAACTCAGGATTTAGCAAATCAAAAATCCCAATTTGAGTACTCTGACAACAATGATATTAACAAGATGGTAAATATAAATGGGGGCTCCTTTACCTACAAGTATGATACAAAACATAATTTAACAGAAGCAGCTTCAGCTGAAAATGTAAAATACACTTTTAGCTATGATCAATACGGAAACCCTAAGACTTCCAAAATAGGAGATACAAATGGACTAACTATACCATCTACTGCGGAATACACAGCAGATGGAAATTACCTAAAGTCAGTAGAAGATTCCTCCGGAAACAAGGTAACTTATAATTATGATACAACTAAAGGAAACTTAGATGGAGTTACAGATGCAAAGGGAAATTTTATATTTTATTCCTATGACTCCATGGATAGACTAAAACAAGTACAAGCTATATCCTCAGAGGGAAAACTTGAAGTATTTCCTCTTGAAGGAAGCGCAACAGGAACAAAGGGTACAAGCCCATCTATAAATAATGCAATATTTGAAGAGGATGAGAATGGAAATCAGGTACTTAAAGCAGTGGATAATAATAAGCTTGTATACTCTCTAGGGTTAGGGTTAAATTCAGGAACTATGGCAACTTGGATAAAACCAGGCACTAGTGCAACTACAAGATATGTACTTGATTCTCAGCTAAGCAGTAATGCTTCTATGTTAAGCATTTATCTAGATACAAGTAATAAATTAAACTTAGCAGTAAGAAATACTGACGGAACTTGGAAAACAATTATAACCTCTACAGATACTGCTGCAAATGGTGCATGGAACTATGCAGCCTTTAACTGGAGCAAAGATGCTAATAATATACTTACATTTAACTTATATTTAAATGACAAAGTATACACAGTAACTAATATAGACGCAGCAACTATAAAAGATTTTACAGGAGCTACAACTTCACTTGGTATGCATAACTCAGGGCTCTACTCAATAAACGGATTAATGGATCAGTTTATATACTCTAAGGAAGCTTTAGCTAAAGCAGATATAGATGTTATTCGTAGTGCTGGAAGAGGAAACTATCTTGGGTTAAATACCATAAAAAATAGTTACACCTATGAAAATGATAAAATAAAGACAGTAAGTCACAATGGATTTAGCTACAC
>JAYFRK010000591.1:0-11255 GCA_034925975.1 Clostridium sp. | reverse complement strand
TGACCTATGAATGGGGATATAGATTAGGCCCTCCACAAGCTATTTCTCCTTTAAATGAAATTAAACGAGTTATTGATTATGCTGTCTCCGTTATACCTAGAGAAAAAATTTATTTTGGATTCCAATTATATGCAAGAGATTGGCTCCTTCCTCATGTTCAAGGACAAGAAGCTGAAACCTTTAGTATGCAGGAAGCTATAGCAAGGGCAGTAAGATACGGTGCTGTTATACAGTATGACCCAATAGCCCAAGCTCCTTTCTACCGATATAGGGATGCTCAAGGAAGAACTCATGAAGTTTGGTTTGAAGATGCTCGTAGTGCTCAAGCAAAATTTGATATGGTGAAAAATTATAATCTAGCAGGAATAAGCTATTGGGTTCTAGGTTACCCATTCCCTCAAAACTGGGTTTTACTTGAAGATAATTTTACTGTAAAAAAATTAGTATAATACATTAATCCTAAAAAGAGCAGCTTTAATTAGCTGCTCTAAATAAATTCTATTATAAGGTAATAAATACATTTTAAATTTATATTATGATATTTATATATTCACGCTGATTATCTATTAAAATACCTTTTAGAATTAGTTTCATAGGTTTTTCTAGAAAATGGGCCTTTATAAATATCCTCATCTAAAAACTTTAATACAGTTTTCATTTCTTTTTTATCCTCTGGTAAACTTATTTTATTCTTTCCCCTATCTTCTAAAATATCTATATTAAGATTATATTGAATACCCTTTTCTGCTATTTCCCCAGCTGTATATGTTTCTAGTACTCCTGAGTCAGATATTAATGCTATCTTTCTTCTAACCCAGGCATCTGCATTTACTTTAAATATTTCTTCATTATTAACGTATATATGATCATTCTTAATAAAATTATTAATATCATTTTCAGTTGCAAGCCTATAATATTGGCTCAAATCAAATATTTGCCTTGCATGATAATATGATTTAAAAAATAGACCATCACTCTTATAAATACAGTCAACATTTTCTAATATATTGATTCCAAGTGAAGACACTTTTTCAAAAGTATTATTTGAATAAAATAAGCTTATCCCTTTTTTTGTGATGTATTGACTCTTATTAAATTTTTGAAATGTAATTATTATTTCAGGTTCCAATTTACCAGTAAAGATTCCTTTTATATCTGGCAATACATCTATATCAGGAATAAAGGGGTCCACACTAGTTGGTTCTCTTAATGAATCAATTATTTTCTCATCAATTCTATACTCACTAATAATTTGAATTTCTCCATTATCCGGCTTATAACTTCCATCAAACTGTATAAATTCATTTTTGGAATCTAACATTTCCTCTGACAGTTTACCAAATAATTTGCATAAAGTTTTTTGGCTATCTCTAGTTAAATTTAATCTTTTTACTTCATAGTCATTATTATTTTTAGTTATAATAAAAAATGTTGTATTCTCAAACATATTATTCCCCCATCACATCAAAAACCATATATTCTGTTAATTGAACAACCTTTTTTACTGTTGAAGTATTTCTTAAATCTCTCTTAGTAATAAGTAAAAATGTAATATTATTAATTGTTGTAACTTCATAAAAATGATATCCAAATAGAGTTAATAGAGGATTGATATGATAGGAGTTTGTACTCCATATAACTAAGAGAAATATGACAAATATAAAGATTAAAACCGCTTTATTAATTTGATCAGAAGCAAGAGTTCCAAATGGTATTAAATATGCAACTAAAAATCCCACTACTTCTCCATCAGCTGTTTTAATTGAATTAATAGGAAAATCCACAACTTGTAGTCGCTTTTCAGCAGTTTTTAATACCATGACACATAGAATTATTAAAGCTATTGCAATTAAAATAACTTCAATGACTTTATATAAAGATTTATTATCAAGCCACAATACAAATGCATATGTTATTAAAACCGGTGCAAATGAAGTAGACACCAAACTAGCTTTTGCCAACTTATTTAACATTTAACCACCCCCAATTAAATTAAATATTATTAAGTATATATGCCTACCTCATTATAGATAACTAAAGTAAAGCTTTTCAAATTTTAATATTTAATACATATTATACCATCTAAATCTATACTCAACAATTAAACACTAAAATAATACTATTGCCTTTCTAAATAATTTTTAAGTTCAGATTCCATTATAAAAAGAAACTCTTTATTTAAACAGTATTTAGAATCAGTAACTTTCACAAGTCGTGCAGATCTTAGCATACTGAGATGATGATGGACAGTTGACTTTGCAAGATTTAGTTTTTCCGTTAACTCTTGAAGGGTTTTATCCTCTTCATAGAGAAACTTTACTATTCTAAGTCTAACTTCATCTCCTAATGCCTTATATCCCTGTATCAAGTTGATATCAGGAATATAAGTATCTTTATCGATTGCTATGCTTTCATCACTTACAGAATAATAGAATATTTTTGTATTAATACTATCAGCTTCAACAGTCCAAGGTCTATAAATATATTGGGGAATAAGTACAACGTCTGTTACTGTTGGCTCTGGAGAATATGCTACTCCCCCTGTAACCCATTCAACAAATTTTTCTGGATCAAGCTTATCCTTCATCAAATTCTTACTTTGAAAATCCCTGCAAAGTATTGCCAAAATGTATTCCTCTTCTGGCTTAATTACAGTTTCATACCATTCCTTCATTAAAGTGATGAGATGACTTTTTAATCTATCAACTGGTACAATGCAAATGAACTCTATATAATTTGGAAAAAACTTATGTTTTGAGCAGCTATTAATTAATTTTATCCTGGCTGACTTATCTCCCAAGGAAGCCTTCTTTCTATTTTGTTCATTCTCTTTACCCAAGAATGGAAGTGAATAAAATCTTAATTTCTCTTCATTTAAATTATCTATATAATCTAAAAATGTTTTTAAGTCTTCAAATTCTTCTACATAGAGTAATTGAAGCAGCGTCTTCCATGTATTATTCTTTTTACTATATGCAAGCTCTTCTTGGGCTTCTTTACTAAGTTTTTCTATAGTATTGGTCCAATATTTCTCTGACTTTTCAAGAGTATGATGTAATTCATCGTAAGTAGATGCTGCTATGCCTAATGCACATTCCCACAAAATAGAATATTTCATATGAACTTTATATGTTATTTTTGTTCCTGAACTAAGGTTAAGTAATTTCATAAAATCAACCCTTTCTAAAATATCTAGTATGTCTCCTTTGCACTTATTTATTTTACTTAGATTTATTCTATAATATCCGAATTGTAAACTCAACGTATTTAGAATAACATTATTGAGTACATACCTCTTATGTACTAGTCTATTTACAAACATATAATAGTAGATTATACTTTTACTTGTTAACAACCTATATCATTAAATGATATAGGTTAATGACTTCTACTTTAAATTAAAAGTGGGAGTTTATCTGTTTTTTTTGGAGGGCTAAAGATGGAAAAAATATTTTATGTAGGTTTAGGAGGATTTATAGGCGCAGCATTACGTTATATTATATCTACAAATTCCTCAAAAGTATTTAATGGGCAACTGCCCTATGGAACTTTAATAGTTAATATATTAGGTGGAATTCTAATTGGTTTTATTATGGAGTTAAGTTCCACAACAAACATTATTTCTTCAAATTTAAAACTTTTTTTAACCACTGGCATTTTAGGTGGTCTTACAACATTCTCTACATTTAGTTATGAAACTGTAGCTTTATTCAGTAATGGCAGTTATTATTTAGCACTACTAAATACTTTTTTAAATTTATTTTTAAGTTTTTCGGGAGTAGTAATAGGTAAAAACATCGTAAATATATAGAAACATAATATTACAATTAGCATATAATTTTAGTGTAGATATTTTTATTGGAGGTTTGTTATGGATAATCAATTCCAAGTTCGTCATGACGACGATCATGAACATCATGAAAAAGATCACCATGATAAATACACAGAAATGCCACTTTATATGCAACCTATGTATCCTATGCATCATATGAACTACTGCCCATGGATGTACAATTGCCCTATGTATAATACTTGTCCATTAATTCATCAACATGAACATATGGATACTTATCCAGAACTTAGGGAAGATGAGGATTTAGATTTAGATATGGATATGAGTAGACAACAACATGGATATATGCATCATAATTATCCTCACTATGGCTACCATCATTACCCATATCATCATCCTTACTACTATAATATGCCATATTACTATCCATATCCGCAATACCCAATACTTCCATACTTATTTCTTTTAGGTTTATAATATACTAGACTTTACTTCATATAAAAACCTCAGGTAACCTAAAAAACACCTGAGGTTTTTATATATTCTATTCCATTTAAAATATATTGTCTAAATTAAAATTCTTTAAATAGTTCTTTCTTAACCCCGCATATAGGACATTTTTCTGGTGCTTCGTATTCTATAGTATATCCGCAGACAGGACATACATAAAATTTACTATCTCTCATGTCATTGTTTTCTTTAGCTAAATTTTGAGCTTCCTGAAACAACTTAGCATGCTGCTTTTCTGCCTCAACTGCAAAGTGAAATGACCTTTGTGCATCTTTTTCATTTTGATATTTTGCAGTTTCAAGGTACACAGGGTACATTTGATCAATTTCATGAAGTTCCCCATTTATAGCTCCCTGTAAATTTTCTACTACATTAGTTAGCCCAAAAACTGCTCCGGCTGGCACAGTATAATCCCCAACCTGTTCCTTAAGCACCGTAAAATGATTTTTAGCATGAACTTGCTCTGCGTAAGATACAGCTCTAAATAGTCTTCCTATGTTAGGAAAACCATCTTTTTCTGCAGCTTCTCCCCATACTAAATATCTCATATGTGCCATACTCTCTCCACCATATGCTGATCTAAGAAAATCAGCAGTCATAGCATTTTTTACTGACATATAAATCACCTCATAAAAATTTTTTTATATAATTAATAAAATACTATATCTAAATATATTTAAATTTATTAAATTTATGTTTATCTTCTACCTCCTACACCTTCCCCCCTAATTTTATAAACAGGCATATTAGTTCATACTATATATACTTCTCATGTATTTCTTTTTTATACTTTTTAAATCTTATCTCCTTAAAATTTAATACAAAATATAGCATTTTATTAAACAAAATAATATTTTATAATAAAACATTAAGGCATTAGTTTTTAATTACTAATGCCTCAGAATATTCTAAATATAAATTTTAGTTAGCAGACATATTTACTTAAAGTCTAAAGATTTTTTAATTCCTTTATGGTCATCCCTTCAAGTCTATCTTTACCATCTGTAGCTTTAAAATGAGCTTTTTCATGTTGAGGATACATAAATTCAATCATTGCAAAATTAGCCACATCTACCAAGTATTCTGTGTTTCCAGTTTCTCTGTATCTTTCTAGTCTTATTTCTAGATTATCTATGGCATTTACAAGTCTTTGTCCATAATTATCTTTTATAGCGCCGTATTTAAAGTAGCTAGTTGCCATTCTATTTTTCCTTAAATCGTCAAATTCATTACTATATTCAGTTTTTAAAATATCATCAATCATTTTAATCCCCTCCACTATTTATTATTTCCTTATTTCTTCTATCTAACCTGTAAGATAAATTCACTTTGTCTTAAATGAATGTTGATTTTTATATGAATTAAATATATTTCAATATAGATTCTATATTTTTTTCATTAACCCTTTATTTAATGTTCATATTTCTAAAATAAAAAATCGGAGCAAATAATTAGCCCCGATTCAATCTGTTATTTATTGATTTTAATCTCTTCCATAGTAATAGTTCGTTACTATAGGAGTGGATTTATAATAATCTTCTCCTTCTACATTAGCTTCTCCTAACATACCTAAAAGCAGAGATTTATCTCCCTCTAATTCTTGTTCTTGATCTTTTTCATTCATATTTTCTACTTCCATGTAATATTCACCTCATCTGCAACATAGCATTTTATAGTTATATATATTTTTCCCTTGAATTAAATTTTTATAACAAGCTTGTTTCAAGAGATTGTTAATATGGAAAATTTTAAATTAATATAAAAATCAACATTCATTTAAAATTATATGAGAAAAGAGCCGTTATAAAAAGTATATATATGGTAATAATTCAAATATAAATTAATTTGGAGGTATACATATGAATAGAGATGTTAAACAAATTAGTGTATCCACTACAATAGTAACAACGGAAATAAACAAAGATCGAGTTAAAGAACTTATTAGAGAACTTAAAGATTTAGATGCAATCGATATTTCAGATGCCGAAGTTATAGAAGCTGCCGCAGATTGTTTATAAAACAAAAATGTGCAACTCAAAACACTTTACTAAACCTAAGGTGCCTTGAGTTACACACTTTTTAACCTATAACTTGAATTTCTTTAGAATAGTTATTTAAAACTTCACATCAATTCTTAGTTACAACTACTAAATCTTCTATTCTAACTCCCATCTTTCCATGCAAATATATGCCAGGTTCTATAGAAAAAATCATACCTTCTTGAACAAGCATATCATTTTTTGCACCTACATCTGGATATTCATGTACATCTATGCCTATGTTATGTCCTGTTCTATGAGTAAAATACTGACCGTATCCAGCTTTCTCTATTATTTTTCTTGCCGCACTATCTATATCACAAAACCTAACACCAGGTTTTATTGTTTCTATTGCATTAATATTAGCCTGTAATACAATATTATATATTTCCTTATATTCATCTTCTACTTTCTTAAAAAATAAAGTTCTAGTCATATCTGAGCAATAAAAATTAGTTTTTCCTCCAATATCTAAAATTATACTATCTCCATCTTTTAATCGGCTCTTATCTGAGTCATGATGTGGCTCTGCTGCATTTGGACCATAAGCTATAAGAGGATAAAATGAAAAGCTATCAGTATTATATCTTTCATATATATCACCCAATAATTTACAAGCCTTTTTCTCTGTAATATTCAATGGAAGCACTTCCTCAATCAATGCTTTCATAGCCTTATCATTAATTTTAGAAGCCTCTCTCATAAGATTAATTTCTTCTTCATCCTTTATCATTCTTACCTCATCTACTATAGGTGATCCATTGACAAGCTTTATATTTGGCATTTTCTCCATAAGTTTGATTAAAAATTTAGCCGGCCATTCCTTATCAATTCCTAAAATTTTATCCTCTTTTATCACAGATAGCATTTTCAATATAGGTTCTTCTCCGTCATTGTAGAATTCTATATCCATATCCATATTTTCACTTATAGGAAATAACTCATTTACAAATAGCCTTTTGTCACCACTGGTATTTAAATATAGTGCTAAAAGCCTTTCGCCTGGCTCAATCCACTTGCCAGTTATGTAAAATATCGATGCTGGAGAAGTTATAATTATTTGATCAACATTATGTTTTACCATACTATTTATTACTCTTTTTAGTCTTTCTGCTTTCATAATAGCATCTCCTTTTTGTTTATTAAGTAGACTTTATATAATATTATACTCTATTTAATTCCCTATAAGAAAGTAAAGTACAATTAAAAGAGTTATGGACATAGGTCCATAACTCACTTTTTATTCTATAGGCTCTCCATCAAAATTAGTATATCTCTCTGGTGTCCTTTTATATCTCTTTTTAGTATCTTCCTGTGGCCTATGCCCATCATGTTCTTTACTCTTTTTATGAGTTTCGCCTCTCATTTTTGCCATTTTTAATTCTCCTTCCCTTTTCTAGTAAAATAAGTTCTATTCATGTAGCTTCTCATAACTATCTTTCTTTTCAGTTACAATAGGTTTACCTTCCTCATCTATTCTTATAGCGTTTTTTAAACTTAATATATAATTAGTTGGCAAATCGCCTAAATCTACTTTTTTATTTTTATTATCATTATTCATATTGGCACTCCTCTCATTATTTAATTTTCCCCCTTAATATTCTTTTATGCTTTCATTTTACTTGACAAAATCTCAGTTATTGCATAAAATTTTAATAATTACGTAACCTTTTGTTAGCTGCATTTATTTCACTGTTAATGAATCCAATAGGATTAAAATGTGATAAAATTTCTATATTAATGAAATTCAAATTAATAGTATCTAATTCTAGTATCTGATAATTTAATTTAAGGTGTGATTTTATTGAATAATGAAAAATATAATCAAAAAATTATAAATATGTCAGAGATATTAAAAACCATAGGTCATCCTACAAGATTATGTATAGTATGCAGACTTATGATAAAAGATTTAAATGTTTCTCAAATGCAAAATTGCCTTGATATACCACAGTCTACAATCTCCCAGCATCTATCAATTTTAAAGTCTAAAGGTATTATTGAAGGAAACAGAAAAGGCACAGAAATTACATACTCCTTAAAGGATGATAATGTAAAAAAAGTAATAAATAGTATTTTTTCACGTGATGAAATACCTATTGATTAATTAGAGATTATTTTTCCTCTTGGAAAGCCAACTCTTTTATCATTAATTCTTCTCCTAATTTTGTATTTTCAAAGATATCTGTTGCATAATAAAGGAACTCTTCTGGTTTCTGAAGTAGAGGACTAAAATGTGTAAGCCAAAGTTCTTTTACTTCTCCTTCTCTTGCTAACTTAGCACACTCTGAAAATAACATATGTCCATTTTTTTCTGCCTTTTCTAAATAGGAATCTTCCCCATACATTCCCTCTCCAATGAATAGATCTGAACCTTTTATAAATTTTACTAGTCTAGTAACAGGCCTTGAATCAGTACAATAGGATATTTTCAATCCCTTTCTCTCTTCTCCTAATACCATATCAGGAGTAAATATTTTACCTTCAAAATCAGATGATTCTCCTCTTTGAAGGCTACTCCATAGTCTTCTTGGTATATCATTAGCTTCTGCCCTTAATCTATCAAACTTTCTCTTTCTGTTTATCTCTATACTGTACGCCATACATGGTATACTGTGTTCTCCTATTACAGCACTTATTGAATATTCCTTATGTTTAAAGTCTCTAATTTCATCTTCTTCAATTTCAATTAAATTTAGTTCATATGGCAACTCTGGAATTATTACAGTTAATCCATTGATTATTTTTCTTAATCCTTTAGGCCCAATTATAGTTATAGGTTCTGTCCTATTTGAATTTCCTATAGTACTTAAAAGACCTGGAAGACCTGCTATGTGATCTGCATGGTAATGGGTTATACATATAACATCTATAGCTTTAAAGCCCCATTTTAATTTCTTTAATAAAATTTGTGTGCCTTCCCCACAGTCTAATAGTATCATACTTCCATTGCAAATCATTACTGTGGAAGTTAAATATCTATTTGGAAGAGGCATCATGCCTCCTGGTGCTAATAAACATACTTTTAACATATCTAATACCTCAAATAATATAATTTTTATAACAATAGATTACCTATTTAAAATTAATTAATATACAGAATATCTTCTCTTCTATTATTGGCTGATTTTTGAAAGATTTCTTTCTTTACATAATTTATTTTATTCTATAAAATTTTTCTTAAATCTATAGAATTCATTTATAACTATAAAATCAAATCTGTCCATTTGTTATTCTATGCACTTTTTACAACTATTATCATAATAAAATCCCCTAAATTCATTAATTTTGCTTTTATAACATTATGCACTTTTTAACAAAACCTGCAATTTATTATTAAAAACTTAATAAATGTCCAAAATAATTATGAAAGAAATACTGCATTTTAGCTTGATTTTATATGGAATACTTGCATATAATATAATTATAGAAACCCAATAAAAAAGAGGGGTGTTATTTATGGTAAATGTAATTTTAATAGTAACCTTTGTTATGCTTACTTCAATAGATTATATAATTAGGATTAAAAAAAATCCTCGTAAAAATACTTTAAGTAACTTACCTAATTCAAATACTTACTACACAAACACAAGAATTAATTAATATAACTGATTAAGCCCTCCATATAAATTTAATGGAGGGCCTTTAATTGATATAATACTTTTTAGGCTAATCTACTTATTATTAAAGTTTATTATTAAAGTATTTCATTTCCTCTTCTTAAGCTTTTTTCAATAGATATAATTTTGCAAATTATTATAGCTACAGTATCGTCCACAACAAGAATTCCTTCTCCAATCCTTGTTATAGTTCCATTTATACTGCTAAAAACCTCATCTTTAGCTATAGTATTAATAGTATAGCTTCTTCCTATTCTGCTGCTGCAATACTCTCTAAGATGTCTTTCACAACATTCGCAGTCTCCCTGCCTTGGTATATCTGGTTCAGACAAAAGATCAATCTTAGGCAAGGATCTTGTACATATTCCTACTATTTGGTGAATAGGTATCAAACTTCTAATAAATGGAGTTTCAATTTTTACAAGAGAATCTTCAATACTAATAATTCTTGCATTAAATATTGTTCCTTGTCTCTCAGTTCCTATTTCAATATCCCCAATTCCTAAATCTGATAGCTGTTTTAAAATATTATGCATAGGTATTACACAAATTTCACGTAATCCAGCTGATGTTAGTCTAGGTGGATCTTGTAACTCAATTTGCTCTTGAAATATTTCAGTTTCTTCTTCCTCTACTCCTTCCACTTCATCATTTTCATGTAATGGTTCAGACACTAAATACTCTTCCATATTTTCTTCATTATCTTCTTCGTTGTCTAACTCTTCATCTAAATAGTCACCTTCATTAGCTTCTTGATTATCTTCTAATGCATGGTCTTCATTCCAATTATATTCTTCACTATTATCTTCAAAGTTACTATCCCATCTAAACTCTAGTTCATCTTTATAATCATTATCCCACTTAAAATTGTCATCCCATCTATAGTTTTCATTTGATTCTATTTCACCATATATGCTGCAATTATTATCTAGTATATTGTCATCTTCATGACAATTATCATTTTCCCAAGCACAGTTATTATTCCAGTTACAGTTACAATCATTATCGTAACCCATAGGCTCACATCCCTTTTTATAATGTAGTTTATATATTTTATCCTACATTATAATATGCTTGTACATTTTCATTAGTTCATACTTTATTTCAGATTATTTATTCTGTCACCTATTTTAATGGCATTATGTTCAATTTCTCTTAATCTCTTAAGATATTCATTACAGTTTCCTTCTATATGAATTAATGAATTATAATATTCACAATAGCTTTTATAGAAGTCTATTAGAAGTGAACACTCATATTCATTTTTATAATCCATGTTTTCTATTTCTTTCA
>JAYFRK010000253.1:0-6097 GCA_034925975.1 Clostridium sp. | reverse complement strand
ACGGTAAAGTAAGAGAATATGTTTTTAAAACTTGTTTTAGTGACTCTTTCCAAGGAGTTATAATGGGTAATTTTGCATACACGGATCTTGGCAAGAAAAATGCTGCTCTTCTTGTAGATAGTACAAGTGATTACAGTAAAGGTCTTGCAAAGAGCTTTAAAGAAACATTCGGTAAATTTGGCGGTAAGGTTGTTACAGAACAAGCTTACCAAGCAAAGGAAACTGATTTTAAAGCCGTTCTTACTAAAATTAAAGGATCCAATCCTGATATATTATTCCTTCCAGGTTACTATGAAGAAGTTGGGTTAATAGTAAAACAAGCTAGAGAATTAGGACTTAATGTTCCTATACTTGGAGGAGATGGATATGAATCTCCAAAGCTTGTAGATCTTGCAGGAAAAACAGCCTTAAATGATGTTTATTTTACAAATCACTATTCTTCAAAAGACACTGCAACTGAAGTTGTAAAATTCAAAGATGCTTTTAAAGCTAAATACAGCAAAGAGCCAAATGCTTTCAACGCACTTGGTTATGATCTTGCATACTTCCTTGCAGATGCACTAAAGAGAAGTGGAGAGGCTGATCCTGTTAAACTTAAAGAAGCTTTAGCTTCAACTAAAGATTTCAATGGAATAACAGGTAAGATATCTATAGATGAAAAACACAATCCTGTAAAATCAATAACTATACTTCAAATGAAAGATGGAGAGCAAACTTTCTTAAAGAAATTATCTCCACAATAATGCTATATAGTAACTAAAAAATAATCATCATTAGAGAGTACAACTTAGGAAGAACACATTTTAGTACTCTCTAATGAATTTTTAGAAGGAAGTGAGAGAATTGGAACAATTTTTGCAACAACTTATGAACGGTTTATCACTAGGAAGTATATATGCGCTAATTGCGCTAGGTTATACTATGGTATATGGTATCATAAATCTTATAAATTTTGCTCATGGTGACATATACATGTTAGGAGCTTATATAGGATTCGCAGTTACAACCTTTCTTCATCTTAGTTTTTTTCCAGCACTCATAATATCAATGCTTTCTTGTGCGATTATTGGAGTCTTAATAGAAAAAGTAGCATATAAACCAATAAGAAATTCTACAAGAATAGCAGCATTAATAACAGCTATATCTGTTTCTCTATTCTTAGAATATGGGACTATGTACTTTGTAAAAGCAGAAACTAGGACTTTTCCTGAAGTATTATCAAATAAAAGCTTGAAGCTATTTAATGGAAAAGTAATATTGAGTACAACAGATATTTATATACTAGTTATAACAGTTGTATTGATGATTTTACTTCAATATGTAATTTATAGAACTAAAATGGGAAAAGCAATGAGAGCTGTAGCTATGGACAAAGAAGCCGCTCAATATATGGGAGTAAGCATCGACAGAACTGTATCATTTACCTTTGCTATAGGTTCTGCTCTTGCTGGAGTAGCAGGAGTACTTGTAGGAGTATACTACAATTCAATTAATCCTCTTATGGGAATAATCCCTGGACTTAAAGCCTTCGTAGCAGCGGTAATTGGAGGAATAGGGATAATTCCAGGAGCTTTATTTGGAGGGTATTTCCTAGGAATGACAGAAACGATGGTAAGTGCCTATGGAGGATCATTGTATAAAGATGGAGTTGCTTTTGCAATTTTAATTATAATTTTATTAATAAAACCTAATGGACTTTTAGGTAAAAATACTAAGGAAAAGGTATAGGGGGGGATAATATGAAACTATTAAATAAGAAAAACATTTTGCTAGCAATAATTATCCTATCCCTGTATGCAGTAGGACAAATTTTAATAGTTACTGGGATTATAGATTCTTATATTTTGCTTAACATTACCATAATAGGAATCAATATAATATTAGCTGTAAGCCTTAATCTTATTACAGGATTTACAGGGCAATTTACATTAGGACATGCGGCTTTTATGGCTATAGGAGCCTATGTTTCAGCTATTATGACAGCAAAAATGGGTATGCCTTTTATAGTTGGAATATCACTTGGAGCTATATGTGCAGCTCTAGCAGGAGTGTTAATTGGAATTCCTACTTTAAGACTAAAAGGAGATTATCTTGCAATTGCTACCCTTGGTTTTGGAGAAATTGTAAGAATTGTAATATTAAATAATGACTATGTAGGTGGAGCAAGTGGACTAAATGATATTCCACAATATACTAATTGGACTTGGTTATTCTTTATGGTAATGGCTACACTTGTATTAATAAAAAACTTTATAGAGTCAAGAAGTGGAAGAGCCTGTATAGCTATTAGAGAAGATGAACTAGCGGCAGAAGCTATGGGATTAAATACTACATTTTATAAAGTACTTGCTTTTGGAATAGGAGCATTTTTCGCAGGAATAGCAGGTGCACTTTATTCAGGATATTTCTTTTTTATAAAAACTGATGCTTTTGGATTTATTAAATCTATAGATATAATTGTAATAGTAGTATTTGGAGGTATGGGAAGTATTGCAGGATCCGTTATAGGAGCCATAGCCCTATCAATAATATCCTTATTACTTCAAAGTGTTCCTGAATTAAGAATGGTAATATATTCAGTTATTCTATTTGTCATAATGGTTTATAGACCTCAAGGAATAATGGGTAACTACAAAATAAAATTATTTAAAAGAGGAGGTCTCCAAAATGTCAGTGGTGAAGGTAAGTAATCTATCAAGGTTTTTTGGCGGAGTTAAAGCTGTATCCAATGTTAATATGGATATAAAATCTGGTGAAATAATAGGACTTATTGGGCCTAATGGTGCAGGAAAGACCACCCTTTTTAATTTACTTACAGGTATGTATGCACCATCTGAGGGAAACGTATCTTATGAGTTCGAAAAAAATATTTCCACAAAGAATTTAAAACCACATGAAATAGCTGTTTTAGGAGTATCTAGAACATTTCAAAATATAAGACTTTTTGCAAATATGACAGTAGAGGACAATGTACGAATAGGTCTTCACAAAAATATAAAATACGGGATATTTTCTTCTTTCTTTAGATTACCATCCTATTATAAAGAGGAGAAGAACGCAGATGATAAAGTTAATGAACTTCTTAAGGTTTTCAATCTTTTAGATAAAAAAGATGAACTTGCTAAAAACTTGCCTTATGGAGAACAAAGAAGACTTGAAATTGCAAGAGCTCTTGCTTCAGAGCCTAAAATCCTTCTTCTTGATGAACCAGCAGCTGGAATGAATCCAAATGAAACAAATGAATTAATGAAGCTTATAAAGTGGATAAGAGACAAATTCCACATAACAATTTTGCTGATTGAACATGATATGTCTCTTGTAATGACTGTATGTGGTAGACTATATGTACTTGACTATGGAAAGCTAATCGCAGAAGGGTTACCAGAGGAAATACAAAAGGATCCTAAAGTTATAAAAGCATATCTTGGAGGTGAAGAAGAGTTATGTTAGAGTTGATTGATGTTAATGTATATTATGGTGCAATACATGCACTAAAGGGAATAAGTTTGCAGGTTAATGAGGGGGAGATAGTTACCCTAATAGGTGCAAACGGAGCAGGAAAGACTACAACTCTTAAAACTATTTCTGGAGTGTTAACTCCAAAAAGTGGAACAGTAAAGTTTTTGGAGAATGATATAAATAAGGTAAAGGCAAATAATATAGTAAGCCTTGGAATATCTCATGTTCCAGAGGGAAGAAGAGTTTTTGCTAACATGTCAGTTATGGAAAATCTTGAAATGGGAGCTTATTCAAGAAATGATAAGGCTGAAATAAAAAAAGACTATGAGAAGATATTTGAAACATTCCCAAGACTTTTGGAACGTAAAGGTCAGATGGCAGGTACCCTCTCAGGGGGAGAACAACAAATGCTTGCTATAGGTCGTGCACTAATGTCAAGACCTAAATTACTTTTACTAGATGAGCCTTCTATGGGGCTTGCACCGTTAGTTGTTAAACAGATATTTTCAATAATAAAAGAGATAAATAAAACAGGTACAACAGTTTTATTGGTAGAGCAAAATGCTTCTATGGCACTTAAAATTGCAGATAGAGCTTATGTAATACAAAATGGATACGTAGAAATGGAAGGAGCAGCTAATGACCTTCTAAATGATGAAAGTGTAAGGAGTGCATATCTTGGGGCTTAAGATGTGGCAAATTGAAATAAACATGGGGAATACAAAAGCTGTAAGTGAAATAATGATCACTTGCAGCTTTTGTATTTTTTATTTTTTGAATTAATATTAAGATATTGACAAGCAGAATAGTAACTACTATAATAACTACTAAAACAAATGTAAGAATATTTAATAATTTTAGAATATTGGGGGGTAATTATGTTAAAAAGGGGCAAAGTGAATAATGATTTTAGAGAAGGGGCTAAAGCAGGAGTACCAATAGTTATTGGCTATGTGCCTATAGCTATGGCATTTGGAATATTATCCAAAACAACAGGTATTTCAATGTTGGATAGCTTTTTATTTTCACTAATGGTATTTGCGGGGGCAAGTCAGTTCATGGCGTTAAATTTACTAGCTATAGGTGCCGGAATGGGAGAAATTATCTTAACTACGTTGCTAGTGAATCTCCGTCATTTTTTGATGAGTGCATCATTAGCAGCAAGAATGAAAGGTAATATAAAAAAATGGATTCCACTTATTGCCTTTGGAGTAACAGATGAAAGCTTTTCTGTACTATCCTTTAAGGAAGGTGATATAACAAAAGATTTTACCCTTGGTCTGCAACTTACAGCATACCTTTCATGGGTAGTAGGAACTGTTTTAGGATATTTAGCAGGAGGACTGCTGCCTCAAATTGTAAGTGATGGTATGGGGATTGCCTTATATGCTATGTTTGTAGCTATTTTAGTACCAGAATTAAAAAAGTCAAATAAGGTTGTAATCTTAGTATTATTATCAGGAGCTACAAATACGCTACTTAATTACTTTGAAATTTTACCTAAGGGATGGAACATGATTTTAACCATTATCCTAGTATCTTCTGTAGGGGCTTATTTATATGGAGAAGATTATAAAGAAGAGGTGAATATTTGTTAATAGTAAAATATTATTAATTGCAGGGATGATGTTAGTAACCTATCCTCCAAGGTTAGTTCCATTTTTAGTTATATCAGATAAGAATTTATCTAAAAGAGTAAATGGATTTTTAAAATCAGTACCATATGTAGCACTAGGAGCACTTATAATTCCAGGAGTATTCTCGGCCATTCCTAAAATGCCTGAAGCTTCACTATTAGGAATAGCTTTTGCTTTTATCTATGGTTGGTTTAGGGGAGGTATAATAATACCAGTATTAGGTTCCATTTTTATAGCAGTAATTATGCTTTCTATGAAATATGGATTGGTATTTTAGTTTTATTTAGAAAATGGAGGAGAATTATATGGACAATGAGTCTATGATTATAGAAGATATGAAAAAGCTGGGATTAACTGAATATGAAGTTAAGGCATACTTAAAACTTTTAGAGAGTCATCCTGTAAATGGGTATACCTTAAGCAAAAATTCCAGCATTCCAAGGTCTAGGATATATGAGGTTTTGGATAGTTTAAGAAATAAACAGTTAGTATTTGAACAGAATGAGGGGGATTCTGTGATTTACCATCCACTTGAACCTAAGCTTTTAATAAATAAGCTAAAGAATAACTTTCAGGATATACTAAATAATGTAGAAGAGTATACGGAAAAGGTTTATTTAAGAGACACAAGCGATAATAAATTAACTTCCATTAGAGGAAGAGATAATATAATAGATTTTTTAAACCTACTAATTTCAAATGCCGAAAAGAGAATAGCAGTTTCTATATGGGAAGAAGAAATAAATGACATTTCTAAATCCTTAGAAGCAGCAGTTAATAGAGGGGTTACCCTAAGAGGAATATATTTTGGGAAAAATAATCCTTATAAACAATTGGTTACTCACAGGAGAATAGAAAGATATCTAGCAGAAAAAAAAGAACGATATATGACAGTAACAGTTGATGGCATTCATGTATTGTATGGAGTTATATCAAGAGGAGAAGAGAGTACAGTAACATGGGCAAAAGACCCAGGTTTTGTAGATATAAGTGAAGATTAT
>JAYFRK010000518.1:0-5016 GCA_034925975.1 Clostridium sp. | reverse complement strand
AAAGGCTGCTGCTCTTGAAGGAAGCAAAAGTTTTTCAAAGGATTTTATGAAAAAGTATGGAGTTAAGACAGCAGAATATGAAGTTTTTGAAGAGGTAAATGGAGCACTATATTACTTAAAAAAATGTAACTACCCTGTGGTAATAAAAGCAGATGGACTTGCAGCAGGAAAAGGTGTTGTAATATGCCAAAGTGAAGATGAAGGGAAAAAAGCTATAGAAGACTTCATGATTAATGATATATTTAACGGAGCTGGACTTAGAATAGTTATTGAAGAATTCTTAGAGGGAGTAGAAGCCTCCATATTATCAATAACTGATGGAAATACAATAATTCCTTTCATATCTAGTAAAGATCATAAACAGATATTTGATGGCGATAGAGGTCCAAACACAGGTGGAATGGGAGCTATAGTCCCTAATTTTTATTGTAGTGAAGAAATTTTAGAAAGTTTTAATAAGGAAATTTTAGAACCTACACTAAGAGGAATTAGTGAAGAAAATATGGATTATATAGGCACTATATTCTTTGGAGTTATGATAACTAAAAAAGGAACCTATCTTTTAGAATATAATGTTAGAATGGGAGATCCAGAAACTCAGGGAGTATTACCTCTTATGGAAAGTGACTATGTAGAAGTTATATTAAAGGCTTTAGATAAACAATTAGATAGCTGTAAAATAATTTGGAAGAATGCCCATGCTTGTTGTGTTACAGCAGTATCAAAGGGATATCCTGGAATATATGAAAAAGGTTTCGAGATAACAGGAGTTGAAAATGTAAATTGTAAAGTATTTATAGCTGGAGCAAAAGAGGAAAATGGAACACTATTAACTTCTGGTGGAAGAGTATTAAATGTTGTAGCTGTAGGAAATACCATTGAAGAAGCTAGAAAAACAGCTTATGAAGAGATAAAGAAGATTAACTTTGAAGGCATTTATTATAGAAGTGATATAGGTGAAAAAAGAGTTCTAATATAAAACTAATTTTGCCAGGGAGGAAGTTTAGATGAAAAATAAAGTTAGAAGAATATTTGTAGAAAAAAAACCTCCTTTTGATGTAGAAGCAAAAGGACTACTAAAGGATCTTAAGGAAAACTTGAATATAAATTCTATAGAAAGTTTAAGAATATTAAATCGCTATGATGTATCTGGAATATCAGAAGAGGAATACAATAAGGCGGAAGGCACAATTTTTTCAGAGCCTGTAGTAGATTATATATATGAAGAAGAGATAGATATAGAAGAAAATCAAATTGTTTTTGCAGTAGAATATCTTCCAGGGCAATATGATCAAAGAGCTGATTCAGCTTCTCAGTGTATACAAATATTAACGCAAAATGATATGCCTATAGTAAGATGTGCCAAAGTAATAATACTAAAGGGAAACATTTCTAGTGAAGAATTAGACAAGATTAAAAATTACTATATAAACAGTGTAGACTCTAGAGAAGCTTCTCTAGAAAAGCCAGAAAGTCTAGATATGGAATGGGAAGTTCCAAAGGATGTTGAAGTAATAGAAGGATTTATAGATAAAAACCATGATAATCTTAAAGAGTTTATGGATGAACATGGACTTGCTATGAGTTTTGAAGATTTAAAGTTCTGCCAAGAGTATTTTAAGTATACTGAAAAGAGAAATCCTACTATAACAGAGATAAAAGTTATAGACACTTATTGGTCAGATCATTGCAGACATACAACCTTCCAAACTAAAATTGAAAATGTAGAGTTTGAAGAAGGGGGCTCTATAGCTCCAATAAAGGATGCTTATGAGGAATATATAAATTCAAGAAATTATGTATACCAGGATAGAGAGAAAGATATATGTCTTATGGATTTAGCTGTAATGGGAATGAAAGAACTAAGAAAAAGAGGGCTTTTAGATGACCTAGAAGAATCTGATGAGATCAATGCTTGTAGTATTGAATGTGATGTAGATGTAAATGGAAAACCTGAAAAATATCTTATAATGTTTAAAAATGAGACTCACAACCATCCTACAGAGATAGAGCCTTTTGGAGGAGCAGCAACTTGTTTAGGGGGAGCAATACGTGATCCTCTATCTGGAAGATCTTTTGTATATGGAGCTATGAGAGTAACTGGAAGTGCAGATCCTAGAAAGTCTGTTGAAGAAACACTTCCTGGAAAGCTTCCACAAAGACAAATAACCATAAAGGCAGCTAATGGATATAGTTCTTATGGTAATCAAATAGGACTTGCCACAGGACATGTAACTGAAGTGTATGATGAAGATTTTGTGGCTAAGAGAATGGAAGTAGGAGCTGTAATTGCAGCTGCACCTAAAGAAAGTGTTCTTCGTGAAGAACCAGTTAAAGGAGATTCTATAATACTTGTTGGAGGAAGAACTGGCCGTGACGGATGCGGTGGTGCAACAGGATCATCTAAAGAACACGATGAATCATCTATATTAAACTGTGGTGCTGAGGTTCAAAAAGGAAATGCTCCTACAGAGAGAAAGCTTCAAAGACTTTTTAGAAATAGTGAAGTCAGCAAACTTATTAAAAGATGCAATGACTTTGGTGCTGGTGGAGTGTCTGTTGCTATAGGAGAATTAAGTGAAGGTCTTAATATAAATCTTGATTTAGTTACAAAAAAATATGAAGGATTAGATGGAACAGAACTTGCCATATCAGAATCCCAGGAGAGAATGGCTGTTGTAGTAAGTAGTGGAAATGCAAAACAGTTCATAAAATATGCAAATATAGAAAATTTAGAAGCTATCGAAGTAGCTAAAGTTACTGACGACAGAAGATTAAAGATGAACTGGAGAGGAAATACAATAGTTGACATAAGCAGAGACTTTTTAGACACTAATGGAGTTAAGCAAAAGATAAATATAAAGGTAAAAAATCCAACTGAGATTTTAGAAGTTGAAAGAAAAGACTTTAATAATATAAAAGATAAGTGGATAGAAACTATACAAGATTTAAATGTATGCAGTCAAAAAGGATTAGTACAAAGATTTGATAATTCTATAGGAGCATCCACGGTATTAATGCCTTTTGGAGGTAAATACGGAAGCACTCCAACAGAGAGCATGTGTTTTAAAGTGCCTGTATTAGATGGAGAGACAACAACAGGAACATTAATGTCCTATGGATATAATCCTAAAATAGGTAAATGGAGTCCTTTCCATGGAGCATTATATGCTGTAGTAGAAGCAGTTACTAAAATAGTTGCAGCAGGTGGAGATTATAAAAATATTAGACTCACTCTTCAAGAGTATTTTGAGAAATTAGGAAATGATCCAGTTAAATGGGGAAAACCTTTCAGTGCATTACTTGGTGCTTTCCATGCGCAAAAGGAGCTTGGAATACCAGCAATTGGTGGTAAAGATAGTATGTCAGGAACTTTTAAAGATATCAATGTTCCACCTACTTTAGTGGCTTTTGCTGTGGATGTAGTAGATACTAATAAAGTTATATCTCCAGAATTTAAGAAAAAGGGAACTAGAGTTATTCTTTTAAAAGCTCCAAAGGATGAGTTTAACATACCTAAATTTGATGAATTAAAGAAAAACTATAATATAATTAATAAGCTTATAAATGAAGGACTAATCCTATCAGCACACAGTGTTAGAATGGGAGGTATTGCAGAAGCAGTATCTAAAATGAGCTTTGGAAATAAAATAGGAGTGAACTTTTCTAACAATATTAAACCTAAAGATTTATTTAGAGAAGACTATGGTTCAATAATCTTAGAAATAGAAGATAAAGTAGAGTTAAAAGAAGACTTTAAGGATGTAAATTATTCTCTAATAGGATTTACACAGGGTTCACCTAAGATAAAAATTCAAAACGTTGAAATTAAGATAGATGAGTTATTAGAAAAATGGGAAAGCCCACTAGAGAAGATATTCCCAACAAATACTGAAGAGATAAAAGAAAGTATAGAATTAAAATTATACGACACAAAATCAATTAAAACACCTACAATAAAAATTCCAAAACCTAAAGTATTTATTCCTGTATTCCCAGGAACAAATTGCGAGTACGACGTTGAAAAAGCTTTTAAAGTAGCTGGAGGAAAAACTGAAATAAGTGTATTCAGAAATTTAACAGCAACTGATATAGAAGAATCAATAGAAGTAATGGTGAAGCATATAAATGATTCTCAAATAATCATGCTTCCAGGTGGATTCAGTGCTGGAGATGAACCAGATGGATCAGGAAAGTTCATAGCTACTGTATTTAGAAATCCTAAGGTAAAGAATGCAGTAATGGATTTCTTAAATAATAAGGATGGATTAATGTTAGGTATATGCAATGGATTCCAAGTACTAATAAAGCTAGGATTAGTTCCTTACGGGGAAATAAGGGATATTGATGAAGAGTGTCCTACTCTAACTCATAATAAAATTGGAAGACATATGTCTAAAATCATAACTACAAAAGTAGTATCAAATCTTTCACCTTGGTTTAATAATGTAAAAGCAGGGGATATGCATAGCATAGCCATATCTCACGGAGAAGGAAGATTTGTATGTACTGAAAGCATGGCTGAAAAGCTATTTAAGAATGGACAAGTTGCAACACAATATGTGGATTTAAGTGGAAATCCAACCTATGATATAGAATTTAATCCTAATGGCTCCATGTATGCAGTTGAGGGCATAACAAGCCCAGATGGCAGAATTCTTGGAAAGATGGGTCACTCAGAGAGAATAGGAGTGAATGTCTATAAAAATGTAGTAGGAGAAACAGACCAAAAGCTATTTGAGGCAGGAGTAAACTACTTTAAATAAGGTGCTGAAAAATGGCGGCCTTGAAAACTACAAGATAAAGTACTAAAAATCGAAGGTATATAATTCAACAGAGAATCTTCGCTGTGTTAAGAAGTTCTAAGTTTGTGGTCTACCCAGTCCTTGAAGTGACCCCATTTATTTAGACATAATTTATTTAAGCAACCAGTGAGGAGTGAATTCTGTATTTTACAGGGCTCATTCCTTTTAGTTTGCTTTTAATTCTTTTATTATTATAGTAATCTATGTATTC
>JAYFRK010000560.1:0-3315 GCA_034925975.1 Clostridium sp. | reverse complement strand
ACATCGCCATCTTCTAGGTTCTTAGCTATTCTACCCATTTCAGAAGAGTCACCAGTAGATGTAACTACAAGTTTACCTCTGCCGTAGGCTATAAGAGTACCTCCAAAAACCATGTTTATTTGTTTTGCAGGGATAGGATCTTGAGTTATTGATTTTCCCTTAGCTTCAATAACTTCCATTTCAACAATGGTTTCAGCTATTTTACTAACATCCTCAGATTCACCTGTTAACATGTCTTCTCTAACTTTTAGATCAATGCTTTCAATAAGTCTTCCGTCAGCTGGAACCATGTCACCCATTTCAATAAATACTATATCTCCAGGAACTAAATCATTTTTACTGATTTGCATTATATTCCCGTCTCTTAAAACTTTTACTTCTATGTTTTCTGTCATCTTTGATAATGCTTCTGCAGCCTTTTGTGACTTTCCTTCTGTAATAATTCCTATAGCGATACCAATTGCAACAGCACAAACTATTCCTATAGCATCTTGAAATTCACCTATTAAACCACTAATAAGTGCTGCAACCAATAAGATTATCATCATAGGTTCTGTTAAAGCATCTTTAATATCATCCCATATAGAGCCTTTTTCTTGCTTTGAAAATTCATTTGCACCATACTTTTCAAGTCTAGATTTTGCCTCAGGTGCAGATAAACCTTTGTTTGAATCTACTTGCAGTTCTTCTAATACCTTAGAAGCTTTTTCATTAAAGTATTTCATAATTATCACCTTTCTTTAAAAGTAGTACAAGTTAGATTATATCATGATTATTGTGTAAATAATATGTGATTTTGTAATAAAAAAGGGAGAAATATGTGTTAAAGTTTTGTAAATAAACATAAATTATCTCATTATTTTTTTATAATTGTAACAAAAGTTACAGAAAGGAAGCACATTAGTGTTTATAATAAAGTCAAAGGTAAGCAAATGCAAAAGATAATGGCTATGTTTTAAGAGCTTGTTGATTTCGTATAATATCGAGAATAATTCTAAATTTAGTATAACTATTATAGCTAAACTTTCATTAACTCGCATAGCTCAGACAAATGAAAGTTCTTAACGCTATAATTGATATACTAAATAAGAATTATAATTTCTCATTATAATGAACTTAACAATCTTTAAAACAGCCTTAACGTACTAATGGAAAGTTTTAAATAAATGTAAAAATCAACATTCATTTAAAACATAGCAAAAAATAAAAATAAAATATAATATATGGAGGTATTTATAATGAGTATGTTTTGTTATCAATGTCAAGAAACAGCAGGCTGTAAAGGCTGTACAATGAGGGGAGTATGTGGAAAGCCGGCAGATGTAGCTAACTTACAAGATTTATTAATATACACATTAAAGGGAATTTCACTATATGCTTTAAAAGCTGAAGAAGCAGGAATTAGAAATGAAAAGGTTAATAAATTTATTGTAGATTCATTATTTGCAACTATAACAAACGCTAACTTTGATAAAGAAGGTTTCGATGTAAGAGTAAGAAAGGCGTTAACATTAAGAGATGAAGTAAAGACTTTATTAATAAACGCTGGAATTAACATAGATGATATAAAACATGATTCAGCTTTATGGACTGGAAGTACATTAGCTGAATTCGAAGAAAAGGCTAAGACAGTAGGCGTATTATCTACTGAAAATGAAGATGTAAGATCTTTAAGAGAATTATTAATATATGGAGTAAAAGGTATGGCAGCTTATGCAGAGCATGCTTATAACTTAGGATATGAAGATGAAGCTGTATATTCATTTATGAAAAAGGCATTAGCATCAACAACAAAAGAATTAACTGTGGATGAAATGATAGCTATAGTTTTAGAGTGTGGAAAATTTGGAGTAGACGTAATGGCACTATTAGATAAGGCTAATACATCAACTTATGGAAATCCAGAAATAACAAAAGTTAATATAGGTGTTAGAAATAACCCAGCTATTTTAATAAGTGGACACGATTTAAAGGATATGGAAGAGTTATTAAAGCAAACAGAAGGTACTGGAGTAGATGTATATACTCATAGTGAAATGTTACCTGCAAACTATTATCCAGCATTTAAGAAGTACGAACATTTTGTAGGAAACTACGGAAATGCATGGTGGAAACAAAATGAGGAATTTGAAAGCTTCAATGGACCAATTTTAATGACTACAAACTGTTTAGTTCCACCTAAAGATTCATATAAAGATAGAGTATATACTACAGGGGCAACTGGATTCCCGGGGCTAAAACACATTGAAGATAGAAAAGATGGTAGTCCAAAAGACTTTTCAGAAATTATTGAACATGCTAAAAAGTGTGTTCCTCCAACAGAAATAGAAAGAGGAGAAATAGTAGGAGGATTTGCTCATAATCAAGTTCTAGCTTTAGCAGATAAAGTAGTGGAAGCAGTAAAATCAGGAGCAATAAGAAGATTCTTTGTTATGGCGGGATGTGATGGAAGAGCGAAGAGCAGAAACTACTATACAGATTTTGCCCAAGCACTACCAAAGGATACAGTAATTCTTACAGCAGGATGTGCTAAATATAAATACAACAAACTTAATTTAGGAGATATTGGTGGAATTCCAAGAGTATTAGATGCTGGACAATGTAATGATTCATATTCATTAGCAGTAATAGCTCTTAAATTAAAAGAGGTATTTGAACTTGAAGATATTAACGAACTTCCTATTTCATTCAATATAGCATGGTATGAACAAAAAGCTGTAATAGTATAGCTTCCATTGTTACACTTAGGAGTTAAGAACATCCACTTAGGACCAACACTACCAGCTTTCTTATCCCCAAATGTAGCTAAAGTATTAGTTGACAACTTTGGTATAGCTGGAATTGGAACAGTGGAAGATGATATAAAATTATTTTTAGGAGAATAGTGCAGTTTAAAAACCCGTGTGATTTTTCACACGGGTTTTTAATTAGAAAAGAGTTTCTTCTAGGGCTTCTAAATCTAAGATAGCTATAGTTTTTTTATCGGAACTAATTAATCCGTCATCTTTCATTTTTATTAGTTCTCTTGAAAGAGAGGGGCGAGTAGTACCAAATTGATCTGCCATTTCTTGTCTTGATGCACTTATTTGTATTACTAAGTTTTTTTGTTTTTTATATTCATCTAGTAGAAAACTTGCAATTTTTTGTCTTATAGTTTGGTAGGATAAATTTCTAAGTATCTTACTTAATGTAAGTATTCTATTAGACAATACTCTCATGAAGTTATTTAAGAAACTAATATTTAAGCTGCAAAGTTTTATAATATCAGCTTCATGGATAAATAATATCTTTGATTCACTGGAAGAAAGTATTGTA
>JAYFRK010000590.1:0-4065 GCA_034925975.1 Clostridium sp. | reverse complement strand
CCAAAGAATAGCTAGGGAAGTAAAGTTCATAACAAGCATAATTGAAGGCATCATGAAAGCCATTATTTTGTTAACTTTAATATAGTTACCTGTAAGATCAACATTAGCTTCATCAAAGCGCTTTCTTTCACGTTCAACTGTGTTAAAGGCACGAATAACTCTTATTCCTGTAAGCTTTTCACGCAAAACAAGATTTATTTTATCAATCTTTACCTGTACTTGTTTGAAAAGCGGTATCATTTTTGATGCTATAAATGCCACAACCCCTGCAAGTACAGGTATTGCAACTGCTAACACCAATGTAAGAGGTCTATCTTTCTTAAGCGCTAAAACAATGCCGCCAACAGCCATGATTGGCGCACTAATCATTAAGCGCATTATCATAACTGTAACTGTTTGAATTTGTGTAATATCATTTGTTGTTCTTGTAATAAGAGTTGCAGTACCTAATTTATCAAACTCATATAGTGAATAGCTTTCAACTCTTCTAAAAACCTTACTTCTTAAAATTGTTCCCAATCCTGCAGAAACCTTTGAAGATAATAAGCTGGCAATAACTGAACAAATAACTCCTCCTCCAGCTACTAAAAGCATTACTCCTCCAATTTGGAAAATCTTATTGGTGTCTCCTTGCATAACTCCATCATTTATTATGTTTGACATGAGTGTTGGAAGATAAAGATCCCCCAAGGTTTGTAAAATCACAAAAATTACTACTGCTATTACCATGCCAGTATATGGTTTTAAAAATTTATATAGCTTAATCATAAATGATCATCTCCTAACAATTTAAAATAATATTGCTATACTTCGTACTTCATATATAGTTAACAACCTACAAGCTACAGCAATAATTAGTTAAACGTCTAACTTATTATCACTTGCTTTCATTAGATTATCCCTCATCTGCATAAGTAGCCTTCGAAGCAGAGCTTTTTCCTCCTCAGTAAAATTACTAAAGCATTCCTCATTTAAAGTGATAAAAACTTCCTTTAATTTTTCACAGATTCCTTTGCCCTTTTCAGTGATATAGACCCTTGATATTCTTTGATCTTCCGTATCTTGTGTTCTTGTTACAAGATCAGCTTTCTCCATTCTCCCTAACATTACTGTAATAGTAGCAGGCTTAATTTTTAACTTTTCTGCAAGTTCCTTCTGACTTTGGCCATCTTTATGATATAATGCAAGCAACATTGGCGGCTGCCCTGGATAAATACCCAGTTTTTCAAATAAATTATGAGAGCGATGATAATGAAGCTTTACTATTTCTCCAAATATATGATATAAACTATCTGAATTAAAGCAATGCATCTATGTACCTCCTTTATCCATCCTTTGTAATCGAAAAATTAATATTTTAGTAATATTATTTAGCCGTCTAACTTAAATAATATTAATAATATCATTTAGCCGGCTAACAGTCAATAAAAATATTGTAATTCCAAATGAAGACTTTCATTTTTTTAACCTAAAAGATCAGAAGAAAAATGAGTTTGAATTTCACTACCATGATTTTAATAAAATAATTATTTTTATTTCAGGAGAAGTTACCTATATAATTGAAGGAAAGTCTTATAAATTGAAGCCTTGGGATATACTATTAGTTGGCAAAAATGATCTTCACTTGCCAATAATAAGGTCAACTGTCTCCTATGAAAGAATGATATTGTGGTTAAATCCATTATTTTTAGAAAAGCATAATAAAAACAATTGCAATCTTCTAAGTTGCTTTGAATTAGCAACTAAAAGAAAGCTTAATCTTATTCGATTAAGCATGAAGGATGTAAACTCATTAAAGCAAAACCTTGCTGACCTTGAACATGCAATACAAGATAAAGATTTTGGCAGCCATATATTAAGAAATGCACTATTCCTTCAGATTATGGTGAAAATAAATAGATTGTTTCTTGGAATGGAAATTAATAAAGACATTGATGACATTAAATATGATCCTAGAATAGAGAGTATTTTAAGCTTCATAAATTCAAACCTAGACAAAAATTTATCTATAGACACTATCTCAAAAAAATTTTATCTAAATAAATACTATCTGATGCACTTATTCAAGAAAGAGACAGGCTATACCTTATATGGGTACATACAAAAAAAGAGAATTATAAGAGCATCAGACTTAATAAAGAGTGGTATGCAGGCTGGAGATGTTTGCTCCCTATGTGGCTTTGGAGATTACTCTACCTTTGTAAGAGCTTTTAAAAGAGAATTTAATTTGTCGCCTAAGCAATATTTTAAATACAATAAGTAACTGGTATTTATGATTTTTGGGATGAAAATCATCCCCTTATTTCAGTTCATACTTTAGAGGCAGCTCCCTCTTGTGTTTATTATATTCATGCTTCAACTTAATTTTCTCATCTATTTCTTTATCTCCACAGCTCCCATTTTCTATATATTTATTAATTTGTTCGTAGGTAAAGCCTAACTTCTCCTCATCAGATTTTCCACTTAATCCATCGCTTGGAGTTTTATGAACTAATTCATGTGGTAATCCTAAGAAATCACCTATTGCTACCACCTCATCAGTAGTCAGGTCTCCTATGGGATTAAAGTCAAAAGCACTATCTCCCCACTTTGTTGTATACCCTACAAAGCCTTCTGATTTATTTCCCGTGCCACATATTCTAGATTGCATATTAGTTCCAACTGCATATAAGGTAGTCATTCTAAGTCTTGGAGGAATATTGATTTTAGCATCAATAGATAAACACTCCTCTCCAATCCCCTCTAATAATCCCTTGTATGCTTTTTCTATATTAACTATTTCATAATTAATTCCTAGAATATTTACAATCCTTAAGCTATCATCTATATCCTTTTGCTGGCCATTTGGCATCAAGACACCAAATACTCTTTCTTTTCCTAAAGCTTCAACTAATAACTTAGCTGCTACAAGGCTGTCCTTACCACCGCTAATTCCAATAATCGCTCCCTTAGCGCTAGGCTGGTTTTTAAAATATTCTCTGATCCAATTTATAATATTGCCATATATATTATTTACATTAAAATCTTTTCTCATTTTTTATGCCTCCTACAAAAACTTGAAAAATAATTTCTATTCTAAAACAGTATTAGAAGCTTCCGTGAAGCCTATTTCTTATTTCTGATAAGGAATAATCTTTTATTAACTTACCATCCTTAAACACAGTTTCTAATAGATTATCTTTATATTCTACTTGCTCTTTTATAGTTAATTCATCTTTATATAAGATATCTTTTCCCTTTCTATACACATAACACATTCCCTTTTGTGATTTTTTGAAATTATCTTTATCTGTTTTAGGAGCCTTGAAGATAAATTTTTCCTTTCCATCTATTACTGCATGAGTAGCCTTTAATGCAAATCCAAAAGTATCCCTAGTATTGTATTGGTAAGTGTATGATCCTATGCCAAATACGCAGTTGTTTACTGCAAAACCCTTTTCCTCTAACTCCTTGCAAATCTGCTGACATCTTTCCACAGTTATACTGTCTCCATAAATTGTCCCTATCTTACTATTTAGAACTTTATATCCTTTTGAATTGATTTCTCCGCCAAATATATCCCATAGTAACTCAACGGTTCCCTTATATTCTGCACTGCCTTTTGCTGCATTCTTATCCCCACAAATTATTTTTAATGGATCTCCACTATCGCCTCTAATAACAACTTTACCATCTCTGTTTATAATGTCTTCCTTCAATCTTGGAAGTATATTTGTTATAACATTCCAATAATCATAGGTGTCAGACACTATGCTTAAAACTCCACTTGGAAATACCTCAGTAATTAATCTCTTATAGGCTGCAAACTCATCCTCTCCGTAGCTGCACATTACACTGTGTTCTGTAGAAGGGGTTCCTAGTCCGACTATTTCTTCTTCTACATTACAATTATAATATTCCTCTAAATAGCTAATAGCAGGTATCGTTGCCGTTCCTAGAAATGAAAGCAGGTGTGCTGCACCACTAAGTTCTGCACTTTCCACAGAGCTAAAACCTCTCATGCTAAAATCTCCACAAGCTTTTCTTATATCCCCGTTTTCTACAGTAAGATTAAAATACTTTTCT
>JAYFRK010000579.1:0-1548 GCA_034925975.1 Clostridium sp. | reverse complement strand
TCAAAGGCATTGGATTTTCCCGGAATACCAATTAAAAGTCTGTAAGTTGGTCTTAAAGTTTCTACATCAAATTCTACGGATGCATTCTCTACTCCTTCAATTTTTAATGCATAAGCTTTTAATTCACTGTAGTGGGTTGTTGCAACAATCTTAGTTCCTCTTGCTCTAAGATTTTCAAGTATAGAAACTGCAAGCGCAGCTCCTTCAGTAGGATCTGTTCCTGCTCCTAATTCATCAAATAATGCTAAAGAGTTTTCATCAGCATCATTTATAATTTTTACTATATTAGTCATGTGAGATGAGAAAGTAGAAAGGCTTTGTTCTATACTCTGTTCATCTCCAATATCCGCAAAAATCTCTTTGAAAAAACATACTGTAGATCCCATTCCCGCTGGTATCATAAGTCCGCTCATAGCCATTATGTGTAGTAGTCCTACAGTCTTAAGAGTAACTGTCTTACCACCTGTATTAGGTCCTGTAATAATTATTGAAGATATGCCACTATTTAAGTATATGTCGTTTGTTACTACTTCCTTTGGATTTATTAGAGGATGCTTAGCTCTTAAAATATTGAAATGTCCCTCTTCACTCACTTCTGGGAATATAGCATTTATACTTCCAGCATATTTAGCCTTGGCAAATATAAAATCTAGTTCCCATATAATATTTGCATTATTCTTAATAGCTGTTATATCTTCATATACTTTAACTGAAAGTTCTCCAAGTATTTTTTCTATTTCAGCCTTTTCTTTAAGCATTAATTCTTTTATTTCATTATTCAAATCAACTAAACTCATAGGTTCTATAAACAAAGTAGCACCTGAAGAACTTTGATCATGAACAAGTCCTGGTACAGATCCTTTATGCTCAACCTTTACAGGAAGTACGTATCGTTCTCCTCTTACAGTAAATATGTTTTCTTGAAGATATTGAGAATAAGTTCTCAGTAATGAATTAACCTTGGATTTTATCGAACTCAACTTGTCTTTTAAACTTCTTCTTATATTGAAAAGTGCACCACTTGCTTTGTCTGATATCTCATCCTCACTTATTATTGCATTAAATATATCCTCCTCTAACTTTTTTAATGGTACTAATCCCTCACATATATCTTCTATAATTCTAAAACTTTCCTCTTCATCCTTATGACTTATATATCCTTTAAATCTTCTTGCACATCTCAGCAGGTTAGCAATTCTCAATAACTGAACGGGCATTAACACAAACCCTCTATCTGCTTTTGCAATACCTTCCCTTACATCATAAAGCCCTTCGAATGGCGGCGTTCCTTTTTTTATTAATAATTCAAAGGCTTCCCTTGTTTCCTCTAGATGTTCTCTTACATCAAATACATTGTCATAAGGCTTAAGATCATCAATTATGTCTTTAGCCGCCGTTGTATTAGCGTATTTCTTTAATTCTTCTCTTATTTTATAAAATTCTAAAACTCTTAAAGCTTTATCATTCATGTTATTCTACCCCTCTTTTGAAATGTCCTCTTGTATAATTTTTAAAATCTCCTTTAAATTTTCCATTATTAAAATCTTC
>JAYFRK010000357.1:0-1508 GCA_034925975.1 Clostridium sp. | reverse complement strand
AATAATGCTGGAATATTTATCTTCTGTTATCCGGATGCTTGGCCCCATAATACCAATAGAGGCAACCACTTCGCCCGAACTATCGAACACTGGTGCACCCATTCCTGTAGCGCCTCTCAAATGTTCGCTCATTGAAAGCGCATAACCATTATTTCTAATTGTTTGAAGCTGCTCAGCTAATATTTTTGGATCGCTGACAGTATTTTCGGCACACTTAACCAGGTCTTTACTTAGATAATTGTTAATAAAGGCCTCATCTTTGTAAGCCAGAAGAACTTTTCTTGCTGCACCGCAGTGCAAAGGGGCATGAGCTAACGCCGAACCAATAATTTTAAGGGGATTAGGACCAGGAACAGTTTGAACCATAACTCCATAATTGCCGTCTAACATGTACATGTAAGCGTCTTCGCCTGTGCTGTTTGCAAGATCATTCAAAATTGGGTAAGCTTTCTCCCTAATATCTAAATAGTTTGATGCCACAATTCCCAAAGAGATTAGCGATGATCCTAAATAATATTCAGATGAAGTATCATCCTGAGATACAAAGTTATTTCTCTTAAGTGTTAGTAAAAGCCTATGAACAGTACTAGGCGCTAAATCTGAAAGTTCACTTAGTTCTGATAATGAGCATTTCTTATTGCTGTTATTCAAAATTTTTAATAGATTAATGGCACGTTCTACACTTTGAACCATTTTTTAACCTCCTAAATATATATAGCGAGTGATTCTGAAGCCAGAAAAAATATACGCTTTTCACTAGTTATTCCATATTATAGAACCAATTCCGTTTTTATGCAATATTGTATAAAAATAAAATATTAAAAATCTTTCACAAAGCGGATATTTATCTTTGTCAATAATCCCCAAAACCATAATGTTTCAAACTTGCAGCCACATTGGTAAATATTTTAAAAATGCCAGTATTGCTCACTTATGCTAATGTTACAAGTATTGTGATACTAAAATAAATGGGCGGTAATGTTTATTAGGAGAATCAGGGATGAATATTGAAAATTTTTTTTTGATAAGTATTGCAAAAAAATAGAATACATTCTATAATACGGAATATGAGGCAATGTGTGGTTGCTTAATAACTTGTTTAAGATTGTTGCTTGATAGTTTGTAAAATTAAGCGCACCACCTTGGAGTTCGACTGTTTTCACCGTTTAAGAGGTTATCAGACCAATACAATGTGGTTTTGATTACTGTCTGATGCCCTATTAAGGCTCAGCACTACGAAATTATGGTGAAAATTGTAAACAGATGGGGATGTCATACAAACATTAATGGAATGCATTCCACATTATGGAACATAGGGCTTTTATTCTTGCCTCTATCAACTGGTAATGTGTACTATAGTTCGCTTGTTTGGTCAAAATAATGCATAGCGGAGGTGGTAAGTTTTTAATTGCCTTGGTTACTACATAAAAAGGGAGAGATTTTTGAATGAGTAAAGTGTTTACATTATCAGAAGCAGTATCTAAGTTTGTAAAAAATGGCGATCATAT
>JAYFRK010000333.1:0-2267 GCA_034925975.1 Clostridium sp. | reverse complement strand
ATAATCAAATTAATTTATATTTTATTTCTTTAAAGAAATTTTGACACTATTTTTTATAGCTGCCTCATCTGTAGATTGAATAACCCCATGGAATATCTTCTTTGAAGGCACATACTTAAGGTCCTGTCCTGAAGCTTTAACTACATACTGTTCAGGCTTGTCTGTTTGAAGAGTTACAGCCACATATCTATCCATGTTTGTTATACCTGAACCAATTTTAACATCCATACTTGGAATGCCTTTATCTTTGTTCTTAATGTCACCATAGGTATTAGTTTCTGCTAACTTATCATTTTTACCTTTTTGTACAACCTGTACCTTTATGTCTTTACCTTTGTACTTTTCCTTTAAAGCCTTTGTCTGTTCTTCAGCTATTCTATCTGCTTGTACTTTATTAACTGCTCCAGTTATAGTAATTACACTGGTAACTTCTTTTTCTCCAACTTTAACCTTAGCTGCTGCCATATCTTTTTTTAGTGCTTCTGTTATATCAGTATTTATCTTTTCACCACCGTCTTTTTTTACAGTGTCTTCTGTAACCTCAACTTTGTTCTCTTTATTTTCTTTATTCTTCCCTTTATTTAAATCAGCTAAGGAAGCAAATGTGGTTACTATCATAGCCACAGCTACTACTCCTATTATAATTCTCAAAGCTTTTTTCTTTGAATCTTTCTTCATGTCTTTATTCTCTCCTTTCTAGCAAGCCTATCTATCTAAAGTATAATTAACTTTCCAACTGCTTAAGTCCATATCTTCTATCATTATCTCTTCTTTTGAGAAAGAAAAGTTATAAACTTTAGCTTTTCTTGGACTTATTGTTACATTGTCAAGGTAAAATAATCCAGCTGCTACTGTATTATCATTTGCATCAATTATAGTTAGTGGCACTTTTTCCACCTTAATTTCATTATTACTTCCATTACGTATTATTATAGTAGTTGAAATGCTATCATCGTTATTTCTTGTAACATTATATGTAGACATACTAACTTGTCCTTCTCTTAATAATGGAAGGTTTTCTAGAAACTTTTCAAACTTTCTTCTTGGCTCTCCCTGTATTCCCTCTGGTAAATTTTCAAATTGGATTTTTACTGTTTTTTCAGCCTTAATTCTAGTATCGAATACAATTTTTAACTCCTTTAGGCTTTTTTCCTCTAAATTTATCTCACTCTTATCAAAAAATATCTTCCAAGGTCTTACGCTGCAAGGTGGAACCTCTCCAACTTCTCTTAGATTAAATATTTTGCTTCCTAAAACTTGATTATCTTTATCTACTATAAGGAAAGGAACATTTTCAAAATTAATTGGTTTTTGAAGACCATTTCTTATAAAAATACTAACTTCATATTTATCTCCAGCATCAAATATAAAATCAGTACTTATATTTACATCCCCCTCTTTAATTGGAGGTAGTGATTCTATCTCATCAATTAAACAATCCTTTTGGAATTTTGAAATTCTATCTTCTATTTCTGGATGAATAGAAACTTCTGTATTTACCGTTTTTCTCTCTTTGTCCATATCTTGCATAGTGCATTCCCTCCATAATGATATTATTGCCATATTTGCATCATCTTTTAAATTCTACTTCATTAAGTATACCATATTTATTATTTATTTGAAATTTGTTTTTATTATAAATTAAAGTAATCTTAATATTTTTTACACATTATGCCATATACCTATTATTATACAAATAAATGGACTAATTTCATATCACATACAAAACCTCTACTATATTTATTACGTATAAAAAACAAATAAAGAGCAGCATATCTAAAATTATTTTGCTGCTCTTTACCTATTTTATTATTTTTACTTCTAATCTGCTCTCACTTTTCCAAGGCTAAAGCTATTACTTTCATTACTATAATAAACATAATTGTTTACTACGTTAATGTTTCTCACCTTATCATCTGAAAGCTTAGTTAAATTAGTTCCATCAATTTTTACTTTGTACAATTTTCCGCCATCGGAGTCGTTTCTAAAATAAATCCATCCATTTGATACATTTATATAATTTGCACTTTTAGTTGTAACTGATGTTTTATCACTGCCATTTTTGCTCATTTTGTAGATTCTGTTACCTTCAGTAAAATATAAATAGTCTCCATATATATTTATATTTCTTACTTCACCAGTGTTTATCTTGTAATATCCTTCACTTTTATCAAGTCTCATTTTATAGAGGCTAAGTCCATCCTGAAGGTTTTGGAAATATACATAGTCACCTTCTACAGCTATTTGTGTATATAAATCCCAAGAGT
>JAYFRK010000285.1:0-5508 GCA_034925975.1 Clostridium sp. | reverse complement strand
TGGAAATTTGTAAACTGCTCATAAGTAAGGTTTGGTATTTCAGCAGGATCTCCACCTGATTCTACTCCATAAGTAGTATTTGGAAATAGAGATTCCTGTATCTTTCTGTATAACATATCATCTGGAGATGAAAAAGCCCCTTTCATCTCGTTATATACTACTCCTTTATAAGTAATTTCATCATCCTTATTGTCAAGTTCATAATGCCAACCTTCCTGCATAAGTATTTCAGGATATTTGTATATATTAGGATGAAGGGCTGCGTCTAAATAAACATCCATTAAGTTAAAAAAGTCCTTTTCATTTTTACTAGCTACAGGATATAAAGTTTTATCAGAATAGGTCATTGCATTTAAAAAAGTATTAAGTGATCCCTTAGCAAGTTCTACAAATGGATCCTTTATAGGAAACTTTCTTGAACCACATAGCACTGAATGTTCCATAATATGAGGTACTCCTGTACTATCGCTAGGTGGAGTTCTAAACCCTATAGCAAACACCTTATTATCATCATCATTTTCTAAATTTAATAATTTTGCTCCACTTTTTTCGTGTTCAAATATTCTAGCTTTAGAATTTATATCTTTTACTTGTTGTTCCTTAATTAACTTAAAACCATTATAAACCTTATTAAACTCAAAATTCATTTAATTGCCTCCTTTGCTTTATGTAGCTATTATCTATTTTACCAAATATTTCTCAAAAAGATTAAAATTTTGAGAGAAAATTTATATACAGATTTATTTGCTTAATAAATATAGTATATCCTTTAACTATTAGTTTATTTCAACTCATGTCTAACCAAATATTTTACTTAATTACAAATTATCTTTAAAAAATAATTTATAAAGATAAATATATCTATATATAGTATAATATAGATTATTAGTTAAAAACCATTACAAAATAAAATCTTGAGGTGATTTAATGTATAAAAAAGGAGACTTTCATTTACATACAAATGCATCTGACGGTAAACTCCCTTCAAAAAAATTGCTTGTTTTAGCTAAAAATGAAGGTTTAGATATAATTGCAATTACAGATCACGATAACACTTTTGGAATTGATAGTGCCTTAGCTGCTGGGAGTGGACTAGGAGTTAAAGTTATACCTGGAATCGAACTATCTACTAGATATAATGATGAAAATATTCATATACTAGGATACTTTAGAGATAATTCCTATAAAACTCCTCTATTTCAAAAATATTTAAAGGATATACAGGACTATAGAATATATAGGGCAAAAAAAATAGTGGATAATTTGGATGTTTTCTTTAATATAAAAATTAATTTTGAAAAATTATTATTACGTAGCCATGGTATAATAGCAAGACCCCATATAGCTAAGGAGATAATGGAATCTGGATATGATTATGACTTTAGATATATATTTGAAAACTTTATAGGTAATAATAGCCCTGCCTACGTACCAAATAAAGAAATTAGTATACAAGAAGGCCTGGATGTTTTAAAATCAGTAAATGCTTTAACTAGTTTAGCTCACCCAACGCTAATAAAAAAATCTCCTATTGAAGAAATAATAAAATATGACTTTGATTGCATTGAGGCTATTTATCCTTTAAATAAGGAAGGTGAAGAAGATTATTTTATTAAATTAGCCCAAAATCATAATAAAATTATTACTGCCGGCTCAGATTATCACGGTCTTGAAAAAGAAGATACAAAACATGGATATATAGGCCGATTCCCACTTGCAGGCAATCACCTTCAAAACTTTTTAAATAAATTAAAGCCTCTATAATTCAATATAGAGGCTTTAATTTATTTTCTTTTAATTTCGTCCATTACTCTTTTTACTGTATTAGCTATCAGACCTAGTCCTACTAATACAAGAACTGTGTAAACTTTCTTTGCATTAGCCGGATCATTAACGAATTTAAGTAACTCATCCATTGTTTTATCTCCCAGCTAAATTTAATAAAATCACTTTTAAGCTTCTTTTAAGAATGCACAATAAGCTTGCATTGTTTCATAAACATCTGCTTTTGATACAACTTCCCATGGAGCATGCATGTTTTGTACAGCAACACCACAGTCTATAACTTCCATTCCATATTGAGCTAATATATAAGCTATTGTGCCGCCACCGCCTTCATCAACCTTTCCAAGTTCAGCAGTTTGCCATGAAACATTATGTTTTTCCATAATAGATCTAATTTGTCCTACATACTCTGCATTTGCATCATTAGAACCAGACTTTCCTCTAGCTCCAGTATACTTGTTAAATACTACTCCTTTTCCAAAGTATGCAGAATTTCTCTTTTCCATTACAGATGGATAATTTGGATCAAAAGCTGCACTTACATCTGAAGAAAGCATTTTTGAATTTGCAAGAGTACGTCTAACCTTTAATTCACTATATTCTCCTGTAAGATTCATAATTTCTGCTACAGCATTTTCAAAGAATTTTGACTGCATTCCTGTAGCTCCAACACTTCCTATTTCTTCTTTATCAACTAAAAGAACAACACAAGTTTTAGTTGGATTTTTAACCTCTAACATAGCTTCAAAAGATGTGTAAGAACATACTCTATCATCATGACCATAAGCCATAACCATGCTTCTGTCTAATCCATAGTGTCTTGCACGTCCTGCAGGTACAACTTCAAGTTCAGCTGATACAAAATCTTCTTCATCAATATCATATTTTTTGTTTAATATCTCTAATATGTTTTGTTTTACTCTATTCTTTGCTTCTTTATCCTCTACAGGAATACTTCCAACTAATATATTTAGATCTTCTCCTTCTATACCTTTAGCTAGCTTCTTTTCCATTTGGCTTGCAGATAAGTGTACTAGAAGATCAGAGATTCCTACTACAGGATCGCTTTCATCTTCTCCTATAACCACATTGATAACACTTCCATCTTTCTTAACAAAAACGCCATGAATTGCAAGAGGAATAGTTACCCATTGGTATTTCTTAATTCCACCATAGTAATGAGTTTCAAGCATTGCTAAATCAGTATCTTCGTATACTGGGTTTTGTTTTAAATCTAATCTTGGTGAATCTACGTGAGCTCCTAATATTCTCATTCCGTCTTCAAATGGCTGACTACCTATTACGAACATAGCAAGTGATTTACCCATATGATTTACATATACTTTGTCTCCATTAGTAAGCTTTTCATTCTTCTTTATTTTTTCTTCAAGATTTTTATATCCGTGCTTCTCAGCTATTTGAACAAATTCTGTAACACATTCTCTTTCTGTTTTACATTTAGACATAAAATCTATATATCTATCATTTAATTCAAATACCTTATTTAAATCTTCTTTTGAGTATTTATCCCAAGCATATTCGTATTTTTTTTCTAGTGTACTTTTATTACTTTTTTTATCTGACATTTTAACTCCCCCTATCTATTATTAACTATATACAAAATTGCACTTTTACGGTTCAATGACCATATTATATCACAAAATTAAAAATTCAGAAAACATTGTAGTATATTTTTAAATGCAGTACCAGTTATAACCATTTTTTTCTCTTAAAAATACACATTAGCACTATAGATATAATTATCATCAATAATATTACATAATAATATCCATATGTTGAAGATGCTAAAGGCATATTTTCAAAGTTCATTCCCTGAATACTTGTTATTAAATTTAGAGGTAAAAATACACTAGTTATTATAGTAAAAATTTTCATAAGATCATTAGTTTTATTTGCTATTTCAGATTCAAAAGCCTCTCTTACTAAAGCTAAATCTTGAACTAAACTTTCTAAAGTGGACATAAGCTTATTTATTTTCATATTCATACTGTGGAAATGTGTAATATCTACCTCATTAATTATAGCATTATCATTGCTTACTAAAGTATCTCCAACATACCTTAATGGATTTAAAAACTTTCTTAGCTTATATACCTGTCTTCTTAGGTGTATTAACTCGTCTGCGTGCTCTCTTGAAGGATTTTTTAGTATTTCTATTTCTATCTTATCTGCTTTTTCTTCTAATTGGGCCATGATATTATAATTTTTTACAACTATTCTGTCTAGCAAATAGTATAAAATCATTGAAGGATTAGGACTATTTTTCAGTAAAAAACAGTTTTTTAGATCTTTTATATCCTTTATCAATTCATCAATTATGTCTATATCATTGTTGTGTAACGTTACTATATAATCCTTGCTGAGATAGATATTTAACTCTCTACTTTTTACCATTTCATTTCTGTATCCCAGTATATTAAAACTTAAAAACATATACCCATCAAAAAAAATTATTTTAGATGAAGTATCCACTGGGCTTATACATTGGGCAAGACTTTCTTCATCTAAAATAATTTTTTCTTTTAAGTCTTCAATTTCTTTATTATTTAGTAATACCCAATAATTACTCTTTCCTACTTTCCAATCCTTATCTACTTCTTTAAAATCATTTAAAATGTCTAGAACTTTCACATAATCACCAACCTTAAATAAAAGCTTGGATATTGCAGTGTATTTAAATTATATAACTACATTTTTAATTAGTATTAGTATTTCAATTAGTGATTATTCTATCAATTTTTTCATCATGTTCTTCTACAGGAACTTTGTCAAATACTTGAAAATCATAAGCTAAAGCAATTTTGGGGATTTTATCTATTAATTTTTTTAAAAATCTGTCATAAAAAGCTCCACCATAGCCTACTCTTCCTCCATTTTTATCAAAAGCTACTCCTGGCATTATTACTAAATCTATTTCCTTTTCTTGAACCTCTCTACTAAAATCTAAAGGCTCTAATATGCCATACTTTCCAACTTTCAAGTCATTAAAAGATCCTATATTTACAGCTTTCATGCCTTCTTGCTTTGACATAACCTTAGGCACACACACCTTCTTATTATCATCTATGGCATACTTAATAAACTTATGAGTATCCACTTCACCTTCAAAACTTACATAAACTAGAATAGTTTTTGCCTCTTTATATTCTTTGCTGGATAGTATTTTATCAAGTATATTATTATCAAAAACTTCTTTTAATTCTTTAGATAGAGCTTTTCTTTTTTCCATTACAATATTTCTAATTAGAGTTTTCTCTTTCACCATTCATCACTTCTTCCATTCTTTTATCAATAGTTTCCACTGGTGATATCTTAGAAACTAGATTATATCTATAATTAGCCGCAGCTGCTTCTATTATAACTGCTATGTTCCTTCCAGGTCTTATAGGAACAGTTATCTTTCTTATTGGAACTCCTAATATATCTATAAATTCCTCATCAATTCCCAACCTGTCATAATTCTGATCTGACTTCCACTGCTCTAAGTATATTAAAATATCTATGGTTTTTTCCTCTAATATAGAGCTTAATCCATAAAGAGCAGGAACATCAATAATCCCCATGCCTCTTACCTCCATCATACCTGATGTTATGTAAGGAGCCGTACCAAGAAGGTTGCCATCAATCTCTTTTATATCTACAGCATCATCTGCAACAAGTCTGTGCCCTCTTTTTATAAGTTCCAATGCAGTTTCACTTTTA
>JAYFRK010000252.1:0-3284 GCA_034925975.1 Clostridium sp. | reverse complement strand
ATTTGCCAGCTGTACAGGTGTAAATTGGTTAGTTCCTTGGCCTATTGATGCATCATAAACGTTGTTTTGGTTGTTTATGTTATAATTAGCATCATCTATTGAATAAACAATAGCCATCCAAGCTGCTTCTACTTGACTTTTTACATAACCTTCATAAGTTAATTTCTTACTTGCTTCACCTGTATAAGTTTTGGAATATTGATTAAATCCATCTGTGTATTTCTTTTTAATATTTGAATCTAACTCTGCAAGGTTGAACAGCATTCCTTTTATATCTGATGTACCTTTTTTCTTATATTGCATTTCTTCTAATATTCTACTTCTTAAAGTTTCTTTTAATTTCTTTACACTTTCACTATCTTTATCATTATCACTAATACTTATTCCTATATAGTGATTTTTGTAGTTAGGAGTTCTTGTATCTGTTCCTAGTGATAATAGACTTAAAAGTGAATTTAAATATCGCGCAGAAAATATCTTTCTTCCTGACTCTAAGTTGTATACTTGACCAAATTTTTCTGGAATCTCTATACCAGTGGAAGGTTTTACCCCTGGAGGAGCACCTAATCCAAATTTCCAAGCATAATTAGCTATAGCATCAAATCCACCATTATATTTTTTCTGTTGGAATAATCTATCTCCCACTTCAAAGAAAAAGTAGTTTATAGACTGTGCTAATGCTTGTGTTATAGTTATATTTCCCTTACTATAAAGGCTAAAATCTTTTCCTTTATATCCGTGCTTTGTGAATATAACTCCATCATATATAGTTTCACTTGGTGAAATTACACCTTCCTCCAATCCAGCTACACCTGTTAAAGGCTTAAAGGTAGAACCTGGAGGAACTAAACTCTTTGTAGCATAGTTATAAAGAGGCTTTGGATATATATCGTAATAATCCTGTCTTATAGTTGTATTATTTTTAATACTTTTATCTAGTGGAAATAACGTATCTACTACTTCTTGAACTGATTTACCACTATAAGCTTCTTTAGCATAATAATTAGTACTTAACAACTTTTGTGCATAGTCAGTTCCAAACTTGCCTAAGTCAGGACTAAAATATTGCTGCTGCAATTCTCCTGTTAGTTTCCCTGGTACTGCAAACAAATTTGGATCATATCCTGGTCTGCTTACTAGTGCAAGAATTTTACCAGTTTTTACATCTATAACAACTACTGCACCTCTATTAGCATTTGAAGTATCAACGTCTTGTACTCTTCCTTGAGCTTGAAGATTTTTCATTACTTCATCCATTGACTTCTCAGCAGCATTTTGTATGTTTTTATCTATTGTAAGTTGAATATTTTTACCTGGATAAGGTTCTTTCCTACCAAGCTCCCTCATAATTCTTCCTTGTTTATTGATTTGAACTATTTTGGTTCCCTTAGAACCTCTTAAGGTACTTTCAAATGCACTTTCTATTCCAGCTGCCCCTATATAGTCATCGCTGACATCGTATCCTTTTTCTGCATACTTTTCCTCTTGTAATGGGTTTATTTTAGATAAATAACCTAAAAACGCTGATCCTAAGTCCTTATTTGGATACTCTCTTATAGGCTCCATGGATACTTCAATACCTGGCAAATCTTCATATTTTTGCATAAATATAAAAGCTGTATTCTTTTGTATATTTGATGCAATTACTACAGGCTTGAATCCATAAAAGCTCTGAAGTTTTAAAGCATCTTTAACAACCATAAACCTTCTCTTAAGCTCTAATGAATACTTAGCTGTGTTTATATTATACTGTTTTACCAGTTTGTCAAATTCTTCTTTTGGAATTTTTTTGTATAACTGTGCAAGTTGTTTCTTTTCATCTTTGTTATCTATTTTATATTTTTTTAGATAAGAAGCTAAATTTTCATTCTCATTTGGATTAACTTTCATCTTAGCAAAAACTTCATTGTAGACTAGTTTATTTTCTTCATCATTAATTGAATATAAATCTAGTAAATAATTGAATGTTTCCTCTGGTGTTTTCTTCAAAAGTTCTTCATCAATTTTTTTCTTATCTTCCTCAGACAATTCCTCTTTTTTCTTATCTGGAAATAATTCTTTTCTAACCTTATCATCCATGCCCCTGTCTTTTTTAAATCTTAATTCCATAGACTTTGCGGTACTTGGATTATCACTTCTAAATTCAAATTTATATGGATTTATTTTTAATTCAAAATCATCCTTCTGAATTTCTTTATTTTCATCCAATATTTTGAATACTTTTTGCATTGTAGTGAAAAAGTTGTCCTTACTTTCATCAGTTTCTGTAAAAACTAGAGTGTACCCTTGGCTACTTTGGGCAAGAACATTACCTTTTGAATCTAGAATATTACCTCTTGGCGGAGTAATTGGTATATTTCTTATAGATTTTTTATTTGTCGCTTCTCTATATTCCTCTGCTTTCACCACTTGCAGATAAACAAGTTTTGATACAATTAGTGAAAAAGTAAATATCATAATCATAAACAAAGCTGTATATCTATTAAATTTTTTATCTTTTTTCTTTTTAATAAGCCTTTTCTCTCTATTAATCATATTAGATCACCATTTCTAGAATCTCCAATTTTTAACCATAAAACTCTTTTGACATAACTTGTATACCATCTTATACATAAAAATTGAACATATCATATTATATATACCTGAATAAAGTATAATTCTAATGTTTATACGTTGTCCAACTACATATAAAATAATAAACATTAATACTCCTTTAAGAATGCTTAATAGAAAACACGCTATAACTGGGATAATAATTTTATCTTTAAATATAGTCTTTCCTACTTTTGCAGCTATTAAGCAGATTAACATATTTAGTAGCATATTAATGCCAAGCCCATTAATTAAATAGATATCCTGCAATAAGCCAGCTAATACTGCTATAAATATAGCACTCCAACTTTCATTTATAATGGAATAGCATATTGCAAACACAAATAACAGACTAGGATATACACCCTTTATAGCTATAAATGGCATTAGCGTATTATCTAAAATCAAGAACAATACTGATAAAATCAATATAGTTAATATTTTTTTCATTGTTTCTCACCTTAATATTTAACTTCCCTATCATTTTTAGGTATTACCACAAAAAGCTCTTCAAGCTTATTAAAATCTACACTTGGCTCAATTAATGCATTTTTAATTAATTTACCTTTATCTTCTTCAATCGCAATAACTTTTCCTCCTTTTCTCTCTTTGGGATACAGTTGACCAAGTCCAGAAGTTAAAACCATATCTCCTCCCTTCACCTTTGAGTTTAATGGAAGATAATTTAATTT
>JAYFRK010000610.1:0-2284 GCA_034925975.1 Clostridium sp. | reverse complement strand
ACAAATGAAATGTTAAAGGAATTTGAATATCTTGGAGAAAAGGATGCAAAGAAAGTAGTCATAGAAAATCCTACTAAAATTGCAAATGAAGTTGAAAATATTAAGCCAATACCAGATGAAACTTTTCCACCTAAGATTGAAGGAGCAGATGATGATATTAGAAATATGACTTTAAGTAAAGCACATTCGATATATGGAAATCAGCTACCTGAAATAGTTCATAAACGATTAGAAAAAGAGTTGAATTCAATAATTAGTAATGGATATGCTGTGCTGTATTTAATAGCACACAAATTAGTTGCAAAATCTTTAGCTGATGGCTATTTAGTAGGTTCTAGAGGATCAGTAGGCTCCTCATTAGTGGCAACAATGTCCAATATAACAGAAGTTAATGGATTACCACCCCATTACGTTTGTCCAAATTGTAAACATAGTGAATTTTTTACTGATGGTTCGGTGGCTTCTGGAGCAGATTTACCACCTAAAATATGTCCTAAATGTGGTTCAGAATATATACGTGATGGCCATGATATTCCATTTGAAACTTTTCTAGGTTTTGATGGAGATAAGGAACCTGATATAGATTTAAATTTTTCAGGAGATAATCAAGCAGACATACACAAATATACTGAGGTTCTATTTGGTAAGGGTCATACTTTTAAAGCTGGTACCATTGGTACAATTGCAGATAAAACTGCTTATGGATTTGTAAAAAAATACTTAGATGAAAAAGGGTTGATTGTACCTCAAGCTGAAATTGAAAGACTAGTTCAAGGATGTACGGGAGTAAAAAGAACTTCTGGTCAGCACCCTGGCGGTATAATGGTAGTTCCAAGTGATAATGAAATATTTAATTTTTGTCCAATTCAGCACCCAGCTGACGATAATAATTCTGATATAATAACAACACACTTTGATTATCATTCTATTAGCGGAAGACTATTAAAACTTGATATTCTAGGTCATGATGATCCAACCGTTTTAAGAATGTTAAAGGATATTACAGGAGTGGATCCTACTACAGTACCAATAGGTGACGAAAAAGTACTTAGTCTATTTACATCAACTGATGCTTTAGGCATAACAGCTGAAGAATTAGATTGCCCAATAGGAACATATGGCTTACCAGAGTTTGGAACTAAATTTGTAAGACAAATGCTTTTAGATACTCAGCCAAAAACCTTTTCTGATCTGGTCAGAATATCTGGATTATCACATGGTACAGATGTTTGGCTTAATAATGCTCAGTATTATATAAAAGAAGGATATACAACCTTAAAGGATTGTATTGCCACAAGAGACGATATTATGATCTATCTTATACATAAAGGATTACCACCTAAGGAAGCCTTTAATATAATGGAAAAAGTAAGAAAAGGTAAAGGACTTACAGAAGAACATGAAAAACTAATGAGAGAAAATCAAGTACCTGAGTGGTATATAGAATCTTGTAAAAAAATTAAATACATGTTCCCTAAAGGTCATGCTGTAGCCTATGTAATGATGGCTGTTAGAATAGCTTACTATAAAGTTTATTATCCCCAAGCTTACTATGCTACATATTTTACTGTAAGAGGTATAGATGATTTTGATGCAGAACTGATAGTTAAAGGTGAAGATGTAGTAAAGAAAAAGATGGATGAAATTAATTCACTAGGTAATAATGCAAGCCAAAAGGATAAAGGACTGTTAACCAATCTAGAACTTGCTTATGAAATGTATAAAAGAGGAATAAAATTTTTGAAAGTGGATATATATAAATCTGATGCAACTAAATTCTTAATTGAAGATAATAATATAAGACCACCTCTTAGTTCATTAGCAGGCGTTGGAACAAATGCTGCAAAAAGTATAGCTGCTATTCGTGATGAAGGAGAATTTATTTCAAAAGAAGATCTAAGACTTAGAGCAAAGGTATCTAAAACTGTTATAGAAGCTTTGTCAGAACATGGATGCTTAGATGGATGGTCTGAAACGAATCAGTTATCATTATTTTAAGTATAAAATGTTTTATCTGTATTACTTGAAATAGATTTATCTCTGTGTTAAAATGATATAGGATACTTTGCAGATAAATTTTAGCATGAGAGTGGGTATGAAACCCACTCTTTATATTTGTAAAAACGCAACTAATTTGTTTCGTTTTTCATTAATGTCTGATTATTTAATTAGAAATTGAGAAAACTAAAAGTAAGGAGGGCTAGAAATGAAAGATAACTTTTTATTAGATAGACTTTCACAATTGATAGAACCAATAGTGCTAGAATTGAATTATGAACTTTAT
>JAYFRK010000158.1:0-2509 GCA_034925975.1 Clostridium sp. | reverse complement strand
AATCCTTTATTATATGCTTCCTGCTCTACTCTACTGGCATCATCATATGCAGAAGCAAGTATCTCATCACTTTGTCTTCTTGCATTTTCAAGCATAGTTCTTGCTAAAACTTCATAACTATCTATGAAATTCTTAGCATTTTTTTCTCCTAGCTCTTTTTTATTATCGTTATGAGAATTTGGAGAATACTCAGTATTTATATCTATATTTCCATTGCTAATAACACTGTTACTTTTTATAACCTTATACGATGATAGCATCTTCTCCACCTCTTGAAACGATTATTTCACCAGCATCTTCTAACCTTCTTATTATGCTAACAACCTTTTGTTGTGCCTTTTCAACATCCATCAGCCTAACTGGGCCTAAGAATTCTATATCTTCCTTCAATGAAGCAGCTGCTCTCTTAGATTGATTTCTAAATATAGCATTTGCAACTTCTTCTGAACACCCCTTTAATGCAAGAGCAAGATCTTTTGATTCCACCTCTCGAAGTACTCTTTGAATTGATACATCGTCCAATGAAATAATATCTTCGAATACAAACATAGATTGCTTGATTTTTTCTGCAAGCTCTGGATCTTCTCTTTCTAAGCCTTCCGTAATATTCTTCTCAGTTGTTCTATCAACCTGATTCAATATGTCAACAAGAGTCTCTACCCCTCCTATAGTTGTCATATCAGTTCTTACTACTGAAGATAGTTTGCTATTTAATACTTTTTCAATTTCCTTTATAACCATAGGTGAAGTGTTGTCCATAGATGCCACTCTAAAAGCAACCTCAGTCTGTATATCTTCAGGTAATTCTGCAATAATTTGAGCTGCTTTATCAGCTTGAAGATAGCATAATATAAGTGCAATAGTCTGGGGATGCTCATTAGAAATAACATTTAAAAGTTGATGAGCATCTGCCTTTCTTGCAATTGCAAAAGGTCTGTATTGTTGAGTAGCTTCTGTAACTTTTTCTAAAATCTCTCTAGCTCTTTGACTTCCAAGTGCTTTACCTAAAAGATTTCTTGCGTATTCAAAACCACCCTCTAATATATAGTCTTTAGCCTTGTTCATTTCTATAAATTCTTCAAGGATATCAGATCTTTGTTCTTGTTTTACAGCTGTAGTATTAGCTATTTCGTAAGTTATCTTTTGTATTTCAGCATCTGATAATTTCTTTAGAATTCCTGATGCTACCTCTGGTCCAAGTGTTATAAAAAGAATGGCGGCCTTTTGTACACCTGTCAGTTTATTTTCTTTTGCCATCCTTATCACCTCTCATCCTCAGCCATCCAAGATTTTATAATCTCAGCAACTTGATCTGGCTTGCTAGTAGCATATTTTCTAATTTCTTTTTCAACATGATTCTTTTCATTTTCTTCTTCAAAGTCAATTGGCTTAAGTGCCTCTTTTGGCTCAATATTATCATCAATAATAAAATCTATTCCTTCTTCCATCTCTTCAGCTTGTTGTTTTGCTTTCTTTGATTTTCTTAAAGCTATTAAAATTACTAACAGTAATATAAGCGCTGCAGCACCGGCCCCTATATATTTATACATAAGCATCTTCTTCTTCGCCTCTGCTTCTTTTGCTAGTCTTGCTGCTTCCTCTGCCGCAGCATCATCTAAACCATTGTTAAATTTAATACCTTCAACATTAATTATATCTCCTCTATTTTGATCAAAGCCTACAGCAGCAGAAACTGAATTTTTAACACTTGATCTTTCTTCTTCAGTAATATTTTCATTATTTACAACTACTGAAGCAGAAACTTTTTTTACTCTTCCTGGGGCTGCCACAACTTTTTGTTCTACTTTTCCTACTTCATAGTTTCTAGTTTGCTTTTCATGAGTAGATTGTGTGTTATTACCACCATTGGTATATGTATTTGTCATATTATTATCTACAGGGCCAGCACTTGTGTTACCCTGTGCTGCATTATTTGTGTCCTTTTCTATCTCTTCACTTTTAACTACATTTTTAGGATCAAAAGTTGTAGAGGTCTTTTCCGATACATCAAAATCTACATCTACATCCACTGTAGCTTTAACTCCACTTCCATATTTAGGAGTTAACAATGAAATTATTTTTTTCTCATATTCTTTTTCTAATTTGCTTTTATAGCCTTGTTGCTTATCCACAGCAGTAGCTAAATCATTTTTCTCGTCAGTAAATAAATCTTCTGTTAGTTCTGCAGTTTTTCCATTAACTACTCCAATGACCTTTACATTTTCTTTCGAAAGATTTTTTACACTTCCTGTCAATAATGACACTATGGCTTTAATTTGATCCTTTGTTATATTTTTACCTGGTTGGAATTCTAATGTTACTGAAGCTTGGGATGGTTCAGCTTCTTTAAAAAAGTTTCCATCCTCCTGCATTACTAAAAGTACTGTAGCTTTTTTTACTTCTGGAAAAGACATTATATTTCTAGCTAGCTCTCCTTCAAGAGCTAGTTTATATTTTAAGTTTCTTTATTTGTCAGTCATACCGAAAGCACTAGAATTCTCTAATATTT
>JAYFRK010000536.1:0-4038 GCA_034925975.1 Clostridium sp. | reverse complement strand
ACCTGTGTGTTCTTTTGATCAAAGAATAGGATTATTTTTTCAGTTCTTTTTTCATCCTTAATTTTATTTATAATAGTATTTCTATCTATGCTATTATCGTCTCCTGTCATAAGCTCTATCTGTTTCTTTTCACTACCTTTTAAAGAGTTATTATATTCATTTAACTCATTGAAAAACTCCATTGCCCTATCTTTACTTATAAATTCAATTAATATATCTTTCTTATTTTCACTTGATGTTTTAATAACATGTGCTAATAACATATCTAGTACATTTTCTTCTACTTCCAATAGAAAAAAGTCTAATTCTACTCTATCTTTAAATATTGGATTACTGAAATATTTTTCTCTATTGTCTATTAAATCTACTGTTTCAATTTCACCTTCTATGAGCTTATTTAGATTTGGTAGTGTGGCTGACATTATTACAAATTTTGTATTTAGAAGTTCTGAGTAGTGCTTTAAAAATGTTATTATCTCTTTCCAAATGCTATTTTTGTAACTTTGTATTTCATCTAATATCACAATACTATTTGCCATTTGTGCTAAAGGGAATAAGTTGTCTTTAGAAGTTCCAAATAGATAATTAAATATACTTACATGAGTAGTTAAAATCAGTGGATAATGTAAAAACTGCCTATCAAGTAGAGCCTCTTCATAATTTATCGCATAGCTATCCTCATTTTTATCTATGTCTTCTTCGTGTTTTTTCTTTGTTTTTATTGGTACTACTGAATTTATTATGGCTATGTCTTTCATAACATGGCTGTTTTTAAATATTTTCTCTAAAGTACTTATATTTTGTTCTACTAGGGTATTAAAAGGATATACATAAAATATCTTGTTTATAAATTCATTATTTTCTATCATTCTAAAACTTAAATTTAGACTTACATTACTTTTGCCGCTGCCAGTTGGAGCCTCTAGATAAAATATATCTTTATCAATATTTCTTAAGAAACTTTTTTCTGCATCTAGAAACATTTCATTTCTAAGTATATTAATGTCTTTTACTTCCCTTAGATCTTCCTTCTTGCCATAGCTCTCTTCTTCATATTTTCTTATTCCTTCATGAATTTCTGTATCTCTAAAAATCTTATAAAACTTATCTATATTAGTTATTTCTCCTAGACTTTCTACCACTTTTTTATTTATAAAGTGAGATGTGGAATAATAGTCACAGCCTAATAATAGGGAACTTAAAAATCTTCCATAGATATAAAAATCCAAAGAAATGCCCTTCTGTTCTTTTTCTTTATTTGATAAACCTTCTTCAACTTTTTTAAATAATACTTTAAGCCACTCCGGCTTTACCTTAAATATTACATTTTCTTTATATAGGCTTTCAAATATTGAAAGCTCATCTGTGTATAATTTTTTACCTTCTCCATCATCACTTAAAAATTTTTCTTTAAACTCATTAAAACTATCCAGGTTACCATGATGTTTTGATATTATGTAGGAATTTATTAACATAAATATTCTTAAAGTATTTTGTTCACTCTTAATGTGGTGTTGATTTATTTTGGAGAAATAATGATTTAAATATATTAAAGAAGAAAGCATGGAGTGATTTGAGTTATTGAAATTTAAATTTACAGCATCTTTGAATTCTTTATTATTCATCTTCAGATATTGGAAGTTACAATTTATCTTTCCTAGATCGTGCATATATATCGTATTAAGAAGCATTTCCTTGTATAGTAATTTTCCTTCTGGGCTAAAACTTTTTATAAATCTATTTTGAAAGTTTAAAAATACATTATCTAGATTTTTACTTGAGATTATCTTGTATAAATACTCTAACGCTAAATCCATATGTTCTTTTAATCTTTCTTTTTTCTCATCTATAATATGAGCATAAATCTTATTACTATTTTCTATCAATCCTTCTAAATTAAATTTATCTACTCCATCAAAATACATTTCTCTTCATTCCTTTATCTAATAATAAGGAGGGTTTCCCCTCCTAAAACACTAAAAGAAAAATATTATATTTCCATTACAATCATATACTAGCGAATCCTTTATACATTCTAATTTTGAATTAGTATATATGAAAGTTTCTAAATTATATTTATTAGTTGTTTCTTCTAAACCTATTGGAAGCATCTCTTCATATTTATATGGAAAAATATATTCATCATCAAATTCATCTTCAACTACCAAAGGTTTAAAATTATGTTTTATAAATAGACTATATATCTTACTTACATTACTTACTTTCTCAATATTTCTAATAAGTTCAACTTCTTTAATATCAGCAATATGGTTATTTTTCCCCAAGTAAGGTATATAGCTAGTCCTGAAATTTAATATTCTGTCTACTAATTCTTTTTCAGCTTCTCCTTGGATAAGAATATATATGTCCCACTTCGGGCTTTCTAGCCATTGCTCTTTAACAATCAGGTTCCCTCCCATTTCTTTTGAAGCATAACCTACTGAATTATTAAATACTTGAACTTTCTTAGGAATGTATCCATTTTCATTTTTAGGAACTATTCCAACCTTAATATCCTTAAGTTTTTCATAAAACTCCGGATATGTTGTCCCTTCAGCCTCTTGCTGATTATATCCTTTATATCCTCTTATAGCTCCCAACATACCTAATAAGGCTACTTTATGGATATTACCATAAGTGAAGTAATAGTAAGTGTTAACATCAGGCTTTTTGAAGAAAGCTGTTTTTCCACTTAAGGTAAATTTTAAAGCATCCATTTTTATACCTCTTCTTTAGTGAAAATATTGAATTTCTTAGCATTTTCTATATCAGCTTCAATTACTGTAGTATATGGGTTATAGTAAATTTCTATATTTCTAATTCTATCTTTTAATCTGTTAAAAAGCTCATCACATTTTAATATTATAGTATTTTTATCTTCCTCCTTTTGAAAATCAACATATTGAGATAGGTCTGGAAGATATAAATCAGGTTCTGTTTCTACAAATAGTGCAAACTCATTTTCACAGCCTATTTTTGAATTTGTGCTAAAAGATGTGGCTGCCACTAATGACGCCTCTTTAAATTTCTTATAATCTTCTTCTGTATAACCTTTTGTAACTCCAAGCTCCTTAAATTGATTGTATGCAAATGGATTTATAGTAAATGGGTAAAAGTAATGAGCTTCATTACTAACTATTTTAGACCCTAATGTAGATGCTTTAGCTTCCTTTTTTTCATCTTCTTCATCATTATTTTTATCCTTCTTTTTGTCGGGCTTTTCTGAAGCATCCCTAAAAGGAGAAAGTATTTGCTGCTCTTCTGCATTAGTTTCATCATATTTATTAAACCCTTGACCAATTTGAACAGCTCCAGTTATGGAAATGTTATTTCCTTCTTCAGCGAAGGTAGCCCCAAAGTTCTTAACATCAATAGCACTAAATAAATTTTCTAGAACCTTTTTACTATCCTTGCTCTCTTTTAGGTCTTCTTCATTGAAAATATATTCATATCTCTCTTTAAGAGATCTTGGTATAAGTTCTACTACTATCTCTTTTTTATTTCCTTTTTTAACTTCTTTTTCTTGCAGCTTTACTGATTTTATATATAAAACTTTTTCTCCTTGCTGTTCCCACATCTTTTTCATAGGATATTTAAAAGCTTTATCACTTCCAAAAACCTCCCCTGAAGAGATGGTCTTTGGATATCCAGTAAAATCAGCATTCCAGTTACCCATTCTTGAAGCTATACCTAAAATTCCGTATACTCTCTTATTCATCTTAATTCTCCTCCTCAATTGACTTTTCATAAATTAAGTTACTATGTAAATATCCAGCTATAATTAAGTCTTTTTCAATTTTTCCATCAGGCTCATAAGATACAGTCATTGCATATAAGTTCTTAAATTTCTTGATACGATCATCAATATCATAATTATACTTATTAAACATTCTTTCTAATTGCTCTTTTATTCTTTTATCTGTTTTAGCATTGATAATTGGATTAGCTAGAGAATGTACCTTCTTTTTACTTTTGCTTAACGAGATAAAATAGCTAGCTAATTGTCCCACAGCAAAATAATACTCTCTATCATTCTCT
>JAYFRK010000581.1:0-2990 GCA_034925975.1 Clostridium sp. | reverse complement strand
ATAACCTTAAGATAGAGTATATACTCTATCTTAAGGTTATTCTATTCAGAGGAATATATAATTATTTTTTCCAAAGTCCGTGTAAATTACAATATTCTCTTGCATATAGAACTTCTTCTTCAACCATAAATACTGCTTCTGGTTTTTCACCTGGTTTTAAATATTTTCTATATACTTTATTCTCAGTGTGTATTTCTATCCATTCTATATGATGTTCTTCAAGCATTGGATGTTCTACTTCTCCAACTTTAACTTTTACTCCACCTTCTATTTTTTCAATAACTGGAACATGCTTTTCATTTGCAGCGTCTACTGTATTCTCTCCTACTAGTCTCATAGGTTTGCCACAGCAAACTAAAGTGCCTCCTGCACTATGAATTACTTCTACCATATTTCCGCATACATCGCATTTGTAAACTTGTCTTAATTCTGTCATCTTATATCATCCTCCTAGAAATAATATTAATTCTCACTTAATAATTATATTCTACAAAGATCATTATTATCCTCCTTTTTTTCAAAACTTTTCTTATAAAATATTAATATTAATTAAAGTAATTATTTATTTTAGTGAAATACTAAATCTTGAAGATAATCTATTTAAAAAGGAGATGAACTAGTTGACTAAGAAAAAACGTATGGTTTATGGTCCTAATCAAAGAGGATATTTTGAAATAGACCCACCCAAAATGAGATCCTATTCTAAAGTAGATTACACACCTCTACCTAATCCTATACAAGATTCTATTGTTACAAATAACATAGCTTATTCAGAATTTGATTATACTTATAATGGAGAAGAGGATATATGGGGAGAAGATTATTGGGATGATTATTTTTAAGTATAACTTAATATAGCTTATAGAATAAATAATTTAAGAACTCCATGTTTATTATGGAGTTCTTAAAAATTTACTTAACTAAGTCTTGTTTTGCTGTCTTCAGTCCAATATTTTTACTTTCTAATATGACTTCTAATTTATGATCACCACTATCCAAAAGCGGCACTATTCCATCTTCAAGGAATTTTCCATTTAGAGTTACCTTTGACTTTTCTCCTCTTGAAACCTTTATAAAGTACTTACAATCATTGTTTCTAGTGTACTCTATTTCGAATTCTTTCCATTCATCAGGTATAACTGGCTCTATTACAAATCCTTGTTTTCCTTTAAATTTAAGCCCTAATATGCCCTCTATTGCCACTCTGTACATCCAACCTGATGCACCAGTATACCAAGTCCAACCTCCTCTACCCAAATGAGGTTCTCTTCCATATACATCTGCTGCCATTACATATGGCTCAACTTTATATCTTTCACAGTCATAATAAGATTTTGTATGATTAATAGGGTTTAGCATGTTATAAATTTTGCAAGCCTTATTACCGTCTCCAAGCTTTGCCATAGCTAGCACAACCCAGGTTGAAGCATGAGTATATTGGCCCCCATTTTCTCTTACTCCTGGTACATATCCTTTAATATATCCAGGTTCTAAATTACTATCTGCAAAAGGTGGCGTAAGTAGAAGAACCATTCCTATATCTTCTTTAACTAAATATCTTTCTAAAGATGACATAGCTTCCCTAATGCGATCACTATCACCAGCTTTAGATATAACTGCCCAAGATTGGGATAATGAATCTATCTGACATTCATCATTTTCAACTGAACCTAGTGGTGTTCCATCATCAAAATAAGCTCTTCTATACCAACTTCCATCCCATGCATTTTTATTTAAATTTTCTTTTATGAAATCTTTCATTTCATCATATCTTTGAGCTCTATATTCATCATTTTTGGATTTACTTATTTCTTTAAAATCATCAAGTATGCTATATATAAACCATCCTAGCCAAAAACTTTCTCCTCTACCTTTGTTCCCTATCTCACTCATTCCGTCATTCCAATCTCCTGATCCCATGAGAGGTATATTATGTGGTCCAAATTTTAATGATTTTTCTATAGCCTTTATACAATGTTCATATATGGTTCCAAGCTTTTCAGATCTTTTCGATACAGTATATCTTTCATCTTCTCCTTCTTTTAAAGATGCATCTTCTAGATAACCTACTTTTTCATCTAATATCTCATAGTCACCAGTTCTCTTTATATAATCTATTGTTACGTATGGCAACCACAGTAAATCATCTGAAAATCTTGTTCTAATTCCACTATCAACTACTGGATGCCACCAATGCTGCACATCTCCTTCCAAGAACTGCCTTGTAGCACTGTATAATATATGCTCTCTAGTCATATTAGGATTTACATAGCCTGCAGCCATAACATCTTGAAGTTGATCTCTAAATCCAAAAGCTCCTCCTGATTGATAAAATGCGCTTCTAGCCCAAATTCTACATACAATAGTTTGATATAACAGCCATCCATTTAGCATTATATCCATAGCCTTATTAGGAGTTTTTACTTTAATAGAATGAAGTAATTTGTTCCAATATTCTTTAATAGTCTTTAGTTCAGTTTCAACATTTTCAGCTTTAATATATTTTTCTATAACTTTTTCTATTTTTTCTATACTTTCATCTTCCCCCATAATTACAGTAAGAATCTTTTCTTCACCATCCTTGAGAGTAAATTTAGAGTTTTCTGCAATACAAGGATCCATACCAGCTCCTACAGAGTTAGACAATCCTACTTTACTTAATGCTTCTGGATGTTCTATATTTTTTCCTCTTCCTATAAACTCTGTTCTACTTCCTGTAAAACTTTCTTCCTCTCCACCTGCAATTTTTAAATATGCATAAAGATTATTGAAGCTATCACTATATGGATTTTCAGCATAAATATATTTTTTATCATTGTTTAAGTAAGTAACTATATGTGTTGATGTATTTTGGGGCACAACTCCTAGAACTGTCTGAGCAAAGTAAGTTAATGATAGCTTTCTATCCACATTAGATTTATTTTTTAACTTAACTTTACAGATCTTTACATTATCCTCACGCGGCACAAACATAGTAACTTCCCCTATTA
>JAYFRK010000230.1:0-2235 GCA_034925975.1 Clostridium sp. | reverse complement strand
AGCACACATATACAATAAGCCAGCTTGTAGAGAGTGTTGGGCTAGATTCTATTGTAGCGGCGGATGCCAGGCTAACAATTATAATTTTAATGGAGACATGCATATTCCTTATGAAATAGGATGTAAGATGCAGAAGAAGAGAATTGAATGTGCAATAGCTTTAAAGTCAAAACTAATGTCAGAAAAACAATAAATTACCTGTTATTGACTATTATATTTAAAAGTAATATAATTAAGTATAATTTGTGCTTAAATTGAGGAACGAAGGGGGATTAAGATGAGAAACTCAAAAGTGAACACGTCCAAAAAAGGCAAAAGTTCAGTAGTGTTTCTTCTTTCAGTAATAGTTATATTACTATTAGCTTATGCTGGATTTTTTGGATTTAAGAATATTTTTGGTTATAGAGTTAAACCTTTTAGTGAAACAATTAATAAAGGATTGGATTTACAAGGTGGTATATCTGTATTAGAAGAAATCAAAGGAAATGTAGATAATGCCACTGTGGAAAGAACTATAGAGATGCTTTCAATGAGAGTTAACCCTGAGGGAGTAAAAGAAACTTCAGTTCAAAGAGAAGGAAAAAATAGAATTAGAATAGAAATTCCTGGTGAATTCGATGCTAAAAGAGTATTAGATAGCATAGGCAAGACAGGAAAGTTAGAGTTTAGAGGACCAGATAAAAAAGTTATATTAACTGGTTCTGATATTAAGGAGGCTACAGCATATTTAGATGATATGAATAGTCCTACTATTGGTCTTGAACTTAATCCAGAGGGAACTAAAAAGTTTGCCGAAGCTACAAGTAAATTTAAAGGACAAAATATAGCAATTTACATGGACGAAGAAATGCTGACAAATCCTGTAGTACAAAGTGTTATAACAGGAGGAAAAGCAACTATAACAGGAAGTAAAACACTTGAAGAGGCAAAACGTCAAGCTAATATAATAAAATCAGGAGCACTTCCTGTAACCTTAGAAGCTGTTGAATTTAAGACAGTTGGAGCAACTTTAGGAGCTAATGCATTGCCTTTAAGTATGAAAGCTGGAGCTGTAGGAATAAGCTTAGTGTTATTATTTATGCTTTTCTATTATAGAGGGCCAGGATTAATGGCTGGAATTGCATTAATATTTTATGTTGTTTTAGTTCTAGGAACATTCTCAGCAATTAAAGCTACGTTAACATTATCAGGTATTGCAGGATTCCTGCTTACGGTAGGTATGGCTGTTGATGCCAACGTTTTAATATTTGAAAGAATAAAAGAAGAATTAAAACTTGGAAAATCCATTAGAACAGCTACAGAGGCTGGATTTAATAGAGCTCTATCATCTATACTTGACTCTAATATAACAACTATAATTGCTGCTATAGTTCTTTATTATCTAGGATCTGGTTCTGTAAAAGGATTTGCTCTTACCCTTATGATTGGTATAGTATTAAGTATTTTTACTGCTTTAACAATAACAAGATTATTGCTTAATCTTAGTATAGAGATGGGATTAATAAATAGTTCTTCTCATTTCGGTGTAAAGAGGGGGTAAGAAGCGTGCTGAAGATTATTGAAAAGACAAAATTATGGTTTTTTATTTCAGTGATTATAATAATTATAGGAATGGCATCTCTAGGAATTAAAGGGCTTAATTATGGTATAGACTTTAGAGGCGGTACTGTAGTTACTATAGAAATGGGCAAAAATTTTAATCAACAAATCAAAGAAGAAGCCGATAAAATAATAAAAAAATATGATTCAAATGCTTCGACTTATATTGCAAATGAAACCCAACTTGAAATAAAAAGTAATACTTTAAATAGTGATAATATAAACAAAATGTTTGGTGAATTAAAAGGTAAATATAAATTAGAAGATAAATCACTATTATCACAAAGTAATGTTGGTCCTTCTATTGGACAGGAATTAAAAACTAAAGCTTTAAAAGCGTTTCTAATTGCAACACTTGCAATGTTAGTATACATTGGCTTTAGATTTGAAATTAAATTTGGTATTGCAGCAATAGTTGCCTTAGTACATGATATTTTAATAACCTTAGGTGTATATGCAGTTTTTGGTATACCAGTTAACTCGCCTTTTATTGCAGCTGTGCTTACAATAGTAGGATATTCTATAAATGATACTATAGTTATATTTGATAGAATAAGAGAGAATAGTAGAAAAATGAGAGGAAAGGATATAGTTGAACTTACTAATATAAGTATAACTCAAACTATGTCTAGATCT
>JAYFRK010000563.1:0-2759 GCA_034925975.1 Clostridium sp. | reverse complement strand
GAGGTGAAAATCATTGAAAGAAATAGAAACTAGAATAATAGATATCGACGTAGATAACATTAGAAATAAGTTAACAGCAATTAACGCAGAAAAAGTAAAACAAGAAAATCAAATAAATAATATTTATGATTTTCCAGATAGAAGACTTCTAAATGATAAAGGCTATGCTCGAATAAGAATTGTAGAAGATCAACTTAAATGTAATATGCGCTACTATATGACAACTAAAAAATTGTTAAGTCAAGACAAATATAAGATAATGAATGAAAATGAGATAGAAATTGACAACCCTGTAGAAGGTGAAAATATTTTTAAATCCTTAGGGCTAGACTTAATTCAATCAATAAAAAAATATAGAGAAAGCTATAGATATAAACATACTCTTATAGAAATTGATATTAATGAAAAAAGCTTCTGTCCCTTCCCCTATATAGAAATTGAGACATACTATGAGGAAGAATTAAAAGAAGTAGTTTCTCTTCTTGGATATACCCTAGAAGACACTACTGCGAAGACCATTTACGAAATAGTAGAAAATAAAAAAGAACTAAAGGGATTATAATGTTTGGATATGTTGCTCCCTATAAGATGGAGCTAAAAATTAAAGACTTTGAAAAATTCAAATCATATTATTGCGGATTATGCATATCTATAAAAAGAAATTTTGGGAATTTACCGAGATTTACTCTTAACTATGATATGACCTTCTTAGCAATACTCCTAGATTCATTGGAAGACCATAAAGCTAGTTATATAAAAAGCAACTGCATAGCTCACCCTACTAAACAAAAGATAATAATTGTAGATAATCAAGCATTAAATTATGCAGCTTTTTGCAATGTATGTCTAAGTTATTATAAGTTATTAGATGACTTTCAAGATGATAGTTCTATAAAATCTAAAATATTGTCTTCATTTTTAAATAAATACTTAAAAACCTCAGATGATGAACAAAACAGCATCATGAAATACATAGAGAAAAGACTTATAGAACTTTCCAATTTGGAAAAAGACTGCTATTCTATAGATAGCCTAGATAGATTATCCCACCCTTTTGCCGATTTGACTGGTTTTATTATATCTTCTTATATAAAAGACCCTCAATATAAATTAGATCTATATTGGCTAGGTTACAATCTTGGCAAATGGATATATATTTTAGATGCATATGATGATTTAGAAAAGGATATGTGTAAAAATAAATTTAATGCCATCAATGTAACTCTAAATACTTGTAAACTTAATTATAGTGAATTTAAATCTTCAATAGAACATAGAATTGATTTTATTCTAACAAACTGCTCTAGAGAATGTTACGAATACTTTAAAAGACTTCCTATTGTAAAAAACTATGATTTGATAGATAATATTTTACAATACGGACTGTTAGATAAAGCAAATTTAGTATTTAAAAGGAGAGATTTTAAAAATGAGAAATCCTTATGAAGTGCTTGAAATAAAAGAAGGAGCTTCTGAAGAAGAAATTAAACAAGCCTATAGAAAACTTGCAAGAAAATATCATCCTGATCAATATGGCGACAATCCTTTAAAAGAACTTGCTGAAGATAAAATGCGAGAATTAAACGAGGCATATGAACACCTTACTAAAAATTCATATCAAAATCAAAATTATTCTAGTTCTTCAGATAATTATTACGATTCAGAAGGAATTGATTTTAATAATATAAGAATGAATATACAACGTGGTAATTTTGCTTATGCTGAGCAACAACTAACTAACATAAAAGACCATAATGCAGAATGGAACTTTTTAATGGGAATAATTAGTATGAATAAGGGATGGATTGATGCAGCATATAATTATATAAATATTGCCTGCAGATTAGATCCATATAATAAAGAATATGCAAATACATTAAATACTCTTAACAATAGAAATAACTCTTTTAGACAATCATATAATAGAAGATATAGTAATGACAGTGATTTTTGCGACTTATGTTTTAAACTTTGGTGTCTTGATTCCATGTGCGAGTGCTGTGGAGGAGATTTAATTTCCTGCTGTTAAAGGAGATGGGAGTATGTCTAAAACTAATAACATTACTAAAGGAGCACTATTTACTGCTTTAAGTATTTTATTTATTTATTTAAGTTCAATAATGCCTACAAATAGATTGGCATTATTAGTGCTGTCAACTTTTATAATAATAAGTTCTATTATTACAATTGGTATAAATACTAGTATACTAGTATTTATTTCTACATCTATACTTAGCTTCTTTTTAGTTAGTTCAAAAGGAATAGCTGTTTTATACATAGTATTTTTCGGTATATATGGATTCGTAAAATACTATATTGAAAAGCTTAGAATACTTTCTCTAGAAATTTTTATTAAACTTTTATTTTTCAATTCTGTAGCTGTAATATTATTTCAATTATATGAGAAACTATTTGTAGGTATAATTGATTTTTCAAAAATTAAAATTTCTATATATTTTGTTATAGTATTATTACAAATAGGATTTATAGTATATGATTATGTACTTACTCTATTTGTAACATATTTTAATAACAATTTACTACATCGTTTTTCCAAGTAAATGCTTTATCTACTTGACTTCTTTATTTAAAATGGTATAATTAATTGTTGTCACCATTATAAAATAATGCCCAATCGCCAAGCGGTAAGGCACCTGACTCTGACTCAGGGATTCGCAGGTTCGAATCCTGCTTGGGTAGCCAATTAAAAAAGAACGTTATGCATTTTATGCATTACGTTCTTTTTTAATCACTAATTG
>JAYFRK010000050.1:0-6583 GCA_034925975.1 Clostridium sp. | reverse complement strand
ATTATTTATTTCAGTTAAATTCTTCATACTATCCTTCCTTAAATGTTTATTGAGTTTTATATAGTTTTAATATCTTGTAATAAAGATTTGTTATTCATAAATAGCTAATTTGTAATAACCTTTTGCAGTAGGTTGTTACAGATATATATCAATAACAGCAATATTTGCTATATTTCACTTGGTATTATAACATATATGTATAATTTTGACTTATAAATTTTTGGCAAATCATTAATTAGTTAAATCAAGATATAAAAGTACTTAGGTACTGGACCTATGATTTGAAAAAACTCTACGAAGAAAAAAGGTAACAGGCTCCGCTCGAAGAATGTCGCAATTCTAGAATTTGTCCATAAATAAAAAGATAGTCACTTAAAATGAAATCAATAGGGGCTATCTATTTTTTTATATTTAATGAAGGTGTAACTTTAGAGAAGATAAAGAATTATAAAGAAGTTTTAATCAATTGACGATTTATTTTAAAAATTACTACCTTAAATTGACTAAAATGTGTTACAATTAAATACAAGTTTTCCTTATAAAGAGTTAGGGTAGAGGATTAGCTCTATGACCCTATACCAACCTGCTATTCGTAAGGTGGTTCAGCTAATTATGATAAGGGGTGATGTCAATGAGAGATTAATGCCTTCTTGTCTTTATTAGATGAGAAGGTTTTTTATATTTTACTATTAATAATAGATATGGAGGTATATAAATGAATACTACTGGATTTATAAGAGGATATATGGCCAAAAATATGGAGAATGAAAAGTTTCTCATCCATGTTTTAGATTGTTTAAAGCAAGAGTTTGGATTTACAACCAATTTAAATATAGATGAAGATAATTATAGGATAGCAATAGAAAATTATGAAGTTAATTTAAATAAAGAAGAGTGTAGAAAATTACAAGAAAGAGGTGCTTACATTTTAGATAGATATATATTAGAAGATTTAGAAGCCAAGGAATTTAAATTTGATAAAGAAAGAAGCCAATATATAAGATACTGCTTCAATATATTTTATAAAAATGAGGCAAGTATATTAAAAAACAGTTAGAATAGATGTAATAGCTACTGATATATTTGATTTAGAAAATATTAAAGATATAGAGAGATATTTTTAGCTAGGGTTTACAAAACCAGCTTAGTCTATACATTCCTTCGCAAAGGTACCAGGTTGCCCACGAAAAATGGTACAATTCCAGAAGTTGTCTGTAAATAAAAAGATAGTCACTTAAAATAAAATGAAAAGGAAATATTATGTTCTTTATGGAGGGAATATAGTGAATAATATAAGACTTTATATAAGTGCATTAATTATCAGTTTAATATTTGTTATTGTTGTGCTTTTATTGAGCAAATATTTTAGCAATAGAAGAATAGTTAAATACATCCCAGCTATAACTTCTATATTTCTAAGTGCAGCTTTTTTTATCAAAGGAAAATATTTTTCTATTGGATTTGAAGATATTGTATATATTTTATTTTTTGTTATTTCTATAATTGAGTGTATTGTCTCACTGCTTACTGCAATAATTGTTGATTTAATAAAAAAGTAGCTACCAATAAAGAATACTATAGGATTTTTATTTATTAGGTAATAAAACAGATTACTCTAAAAAGAACTAAGAGTAGTCTGTTTTTGTTTGCAATAAGAAGATATAAATAAAACTACAATTTACGAACAAACGTTTTCATAACCTATTTTGACTTGGAAATAGTAAGTAATATTAGACCACTATGAAGAGAAGATAACTATGGATTATAATAAGATTAGGGATATTGTTTTAAAAAAAGGCAATGCAGTTTATAAATTTATGAAAAGGATGTGATATAGACATGAAGTGGAATGAAATAAGAGAAAAATATTCTAATAAATTTGTTTTTCATACATCCAAAGATAAATTAACTTTAACTATTGTACAAAATCATGTTTATAGAGGTATAAATAGTTATAAGAATAGCATTTAATAAGAATACAAGTTATTACTAGGCATAGTCCTATAGGTACTATGCCTAGCTCACAGCTATAATAAGTTGGCATCTCTAAATATTTTCTTTGATTTAATAATATACAATAAAGCAATTACAGCATATATTAGCAGAAAGCCTTCTAAAACCCAAAGGTTGGTTATAATTTTTGTTTGATATAGAGCTGCAGGTACATCAATAAGTGCGTGAAAAATAATTGCTGTAAATAGATAAATAATTTTTCTAGATCTTATTGCATAGAGTACTATCATAGTCAAAGCAATCTGAATAATAAAAGCAAAAGCTCTTTCAAAGCCTGCTGCTAAAAAGACATGAGGAGGGCCTGTAAGGGTTGCTTTAAGCTGAATAATAGATTCTGGAGGAAGCTTACTTCCAAGGGTTTTTTCAAAAGTTCCAGCATTAATTAAAGCAGCCATAGCAATAGAACTAATAGTTGAAATTACGCCTATGAATATTGCTTCAATACCGCCGTGACCAATACCAAAGGCGATACCATCCTTCCATTTACGATTATTCTTTAAGAAAACTTTAAACATAATAAATCTTCCAACTTCCTCAAAGATGCCAGCAGCTAATGCGCCATAAATAGTAAAAGATATAGCAGTGGTAAAAAGATTATTTTTCATTACTACCATATGCAAAGACTTTTCTAAAACTTGAGTAAAGAATAGAAAAGTAACAATTCCAACAATAACAGGTTTAATTGATATTTTTTCTTTCTTGCGAAAGTAAATAAAGGCTCCTATTACAATACACAAGGCAATAAGAGCAGATATTATCATAAAAGAAATAGATAAATTACTTACCATAATGGAAAGCCTCCTATACAATATATTGATATTTATATACACATAGTAAAGATATTTTAGAAATACTTTTTTATCAATCAACTATTAAACGTAGACATAAGAAAAAAGTTCAAAAAATTTTTAACATAATAATCTAAAAGTAAGATATAGTATAATAATTAATTAAATAGAGCTGCTGACTATAAGGTAAAATATGAAAAATAGTACTATAATGGAGTTTTAACTGTAAGTATGCTATCATTAATAATACAGATTAAAATAAAGGAGTACTGACATGCGGGAGATTATTTTAATTTTATTATTGCAGTTGATTTATGTGCCCATATTTACTCTTAGAACAATATTTCTTGTTAAAAATATGACATTAGCAGCATCCTTTCTTGGATTTATGGAATCGTTAATATATGTATTTGGCCTGTCTCTTGTATTTAGCGGAAAAAAGGGACCAGCAGCAATGCTTGTGTATGCAGTTGGATTTGGTGTTGGGATACTGATTGGAGGAGCAATTGAGAACAAGCTTGCAATTGGATACAATAATATTATGGTGAATCTGATAAGAAAAAACCAGGAGCTTATTAACCACCTAAGGGAGGAAGGTTTCGGTGTAACTGTATACGAAGGAGAAGGTCGAGACAGTAAGCGATACCGCCTAGATATTCTTACAAAGAGGAGTCGGGAAGAAGAGCTGCTACAAATAATTGAAGAATATGAACCTAAAGCATTTATTATTTCTTATGAAGCAAGAAGATTTAAAGGTGGATTCATGGTAAATACTATGAAAAAATTAAAAGATAAGAAATAATAATGAAATTATAAAATGGAGAGATAGCTGGAAACTACTTCCTTTAATTTTTTAAAAAATAATAAGCGAGTTTAAGGTATAGTGCCTAACTAGACTATACAATTTCCGTTTCTAATACTAATAATTTGACTAAATTAGCAAGTAAAGGAGATATTGGGTTTATGGAATTTATTGTTTCAGGTTGTATAGCACTCTTATTTTTTATACTAGCTTATCTCATTTGGGGAAAGAAAAAGTTATTTTTTATTGCAGGCTATGAAGAAGGTGGGATAAAAGATAAAGATAAGTTAGCTAGATATATGGGAATCTTCCTTATTATTTTTGGTATTTCAATATTTTTCCTTCCTTTTGTTAATGGAAAATATAAATTATTTTATAGCCTTGCAACCATTCCATATATAATAGGATTTATTGTATTTGTAAATATAAAAGTTAAGTAGTTTGGACATATACAAAAGTATAGAAAACATATTTCTAGCAATAATAAAAAAGAAGTGTTTGTGTATAAAAACTATATTTTTTATATTAAAGGAGATATGATCTATGAAAAACAAACCAGATGATAGAAGAGATAATGTAGATAGAATTCAATATAATATCAATAAAACTATCGAAAACTGTGAGCTTGCAGAGGAAATGATTGCAGAAACAAGTGATGAAGAAATGAAGAAAACATTAACTGAGAAAAATACAAGGAGAAAAGAAGCTCTCAATGGCATGAGAAGAGAGATTGAAGATGAAGCAAGAGATAAGAAAAATGGGTATAGATAAAAGAAGTTTAAAACATATAACATAATATTTGTTAGTAAAAAGTAGAATTGTAGAAAATTATAATTCTACTTTTTAATTTTAAATTATTGAAGATATATAGATATTTTTAGTGGTGTTTTGCTATATATTCACATTTTCATGGTAGAATATATCTACAAGTACAAATTTTAGTGTTAACATGATGCCACTAAAAAAGGAGATATTTCATGACTAAGGATTATATAGAAATTGACGTACCTAAAGAATTCAGTTTTCAGCAGTGTATGATGTATTTAAATAGATCTGATATAGAGTGTCTTCATAAGATTAAAGATAGAGAATTTTATAAGTTACTTAAATTTCAAGATGTTAAGTTAGTGATTAAAATATCTATGGAAATTAATAAATTAAGAGTAACATTTATGGACAAAGTACCGCCGGAATGGGTTAAAGACCAGGTAGTTAAGTTTGTTTGGGATATGTTTGATTTAGGAACTGATTTAACAAGCTTTTATAAATTAGCTGAAAATGATTCGATTCTTGCGATGTTAATTGATAAATACAAAGGGCTTAGAATTGTAAAAATTAATGATATCTTCGAAGCAATATGCTGGGCTATTATTGGACAACAGATAAATCTAAAGTTTGCATATACCTTAAAAAAGAGGCTGGTGGAGGTTTATGGAGAAAAAGCAATATGTGAAAATGAGAAACACTTCTTATTTCCTACGCCACAGGTTATTTCTAAACTTCAGGTTGAAGATTTGAAACAGCTCCAATTTACTACGAGAAAAGCTGAGTATATAATCGGCATTTCAAAGCTTTTTAATGACGGAATAATTAATAAAGAAGAATTAGCTTTGGAGAAAGATTATGAAAAATTGAAGAAGAGATTAGTATCAATTAGAGGAGTAGGAAATTGGACAGCAGATTATGTAATTATGAAATGCTTTAATATAAATGAAGCTTTTCCTATAGCTGATGTTGGTATCCATAATTCGTTAAAAAGTATTTTAGGGTTGGATAAAAAACCAACAATAGATGAGATAGAAAATTTATCAGCAAAATGGAGAGGCTGGAAAGCTTATGCTACATTCTATTTGTGGAGACATTTATATGACTAGAAGTTATCAAGATAAAAATAAATATTTAAAAAACCAATTTAAGTAAGTTACTATTAATTTATCTCCAAATGAAGTAAAATATATAATACTATAAAAAAACGTAGGTGGGTAATTTATGAATTTATATAACTATATATTTAAAAGAAAATCTACACGAAAATATGATATGACACCGTTGCAAGAGGAACAGCTTGCGGAGATCAAAAACTTTGCAGATAACTTAGAGCCTCTTTATAAGGATATCAAGGTAGAATATTTTATTGCAAATGCTACAGATGTAAGAAATATTTTGCCTGTAAAAGCACCACATTATTTTATTATCTCAAGTGAAAAAAAAGATGGATATCTTACTAATGTTGGCTTTATGTTTCAGCAGATGGACTTGTATTTGTCAAGTAAAGGCTTAGGATCATGTTGGCTTGGAATGGCAAAGCCTAATAAAGAAATTAACACTAAGCTAGAATTTGTAATTATTCTTGCCTTTGGTAATGCCATAAATATTCCATATCGTGAACTTTCAGAGTTTAAAAGAAAATCCCTGTCTGAAATTTCAATGGGAATAGATGAACGATTGGAAGTAGCAAGACTTTCACCATCTGCAACCAATAGTCAAAACTGGTTTTTCGTTGCAGAGAATGGCAAAATTTATGCATATCAAAAACGATTGAATCTAGTGCAAGCACTTATATATGATAAAATGAACAAGATAGATATGGGCATTGCAGTTTGTCATTTGTATATTGCAACAGAATATTATGGAAAGAATTTTATTTTTGAAAAAGAAGAAAATCCTAAAGAGATAAAAGGATACATTTATATAGGAACTGTGGTATAAAAAGATAGTTACTTAAAATAAAATCAAAATGGGCTATCTATTTTTCGAGATAACAATTTTTGATAAAAACTCCCCAGGGCAAAAGAATAATAGATATTATAATATATAAGTCGTTTTATGTGGTAAAATGTATATAGTAGCAAAAATTTAAATCTGATTAGCAAAAAAGATATGGAGTTGTTAAAAATGGAGAAGTTTAATTAAATGTTGCTTTGTAGATTAGGAACCACATATTTGAATAAATATAATAAAAAACTATTATTCAACAGTG
>JAYFRK010000067.1:0-7066 GCA_034925975.1 Clostridium sp. | reverse complement strand
CCGGCCCAGCAGCACTGCCAGTTGCCACATCCTCTACCGCACCAAAATTATCCCAAGTGCGTCCTTCCATCTTAGCAACATCGAACACATATACAAACTTTGCATTGACCTTGCTCAACTGCCTTTCAAAATCATTAGTAATAATTTTTGCCTGTTCCAACCCGGAAGCAAGGGGAACAATCAGATAGGGCAATCCAGTTGATATAACCTCCATTGGAATCTGCTGATAAAGATTGTCAGTAGTAAGATTCAAAGCATGCAATAAGGTTTGTTTCAATTCTCCGTCAACAACTCCCAAAGATTCTGGAATTCCCTGATTCATCGTCGCTTGAAAAAAACCATTCATCTTAATTGATTCTGATGGCAAAGTTTTGCTATTTAATTCAAATGTAATGGTAACCTTGTCCTCATTTGAATAAAATTTTTCATGAATTGTTGATACTGCCCCCAAAATAGGATGTCCGGCAAAATTCAACTCTTCCTCTACCGTAAATATTCTTGCACGAAATCGCTTTTCTCCCATCTGCCGCAAAAAAATAGTTTCAAATTGCTTAAATTCCTGTGCAAGTCTCTGCATATACTGTTCTCCCAAGTCTTCTTTATGAAAGATGACTGTAAGTCCATTTCCAGATAAAGATTGTGAACTGAATACATCTACATGATAATAATTCATTGATTTTCTCCTTTATTGTAATTTCCTGTATTATACAATATCATAGAAACCTTGAAATTACAAGGAGTTGAAATTTTCAACTCCTAGATAAGATCATATTTTTTTAATTTGTATTGTAAAGTACGTCTAGATATATTTAAATAATTTGCCGTTTTTTCTCTATGCCCATTATTTCTATAAAGTGCTTCCTTTAATCTCCTAATTTCTTGTTCTTCAAATTTAAACTTTTTAACCGCAGTTTCTGAAGCAACATTTGATTCTTCCACTTGACTTGTTTTTTTTATATATTTTACTTTTTCTATTATTCTTATAGGCAAATCATTCACCTCTAACCTTTCATCTGAAGCAAGAGCTATACTACTTTCTAGTGTGTTTTCTAATTCTCTTATATTCCCCGGCCAATTATATATATTAAATATTTCCCAAATTTCATTTGAAACAGATAATATTTTCTTTTTAAATCTTTTACTTATATTCTCTATGAAAGCTAAAGATAACTCTTCTATTTCATCTTTCCTATATCTTAGGGGAGAACATTCTATTCTCACTACATTCAATCTATAATATAAATCTTCTCTGAATATTTTTTTCTGTACAGCATCCTCTAAGTTAATGTTTGTTGCAGCAATTACTCTTGCTTCCAATTTTCTTGGCTGTGATGATCCAATTCTTTCAAAACTCTTTTCTTGTAAAACAATAAGTAGTTTAGCCTGTAAATTTAAATCTAGAGCACCAATTTCATCTAAAAATATGGTTCCATTTCTAGCAGATTCAAATTTACCAATCTTTGTTTCATTTGCACCAGTAAAGGCCCCTTTCTCATGTCCAAACAGCTCACTTTCTATTAAATTTTCTGGTAAAGCAGCACAGTTTACATGTATAAAAGGCATTTCTCTTCGATTGCTTCTATAAAATATTTCTCTGGCTAATACCCCCTTTCCTGTTCCACTTTCTCCTGTGAGCAAAACAATAGTATCTAAATCCTTTATCTTTTCAATTATTTTTTTGACTCTTTTTATTTCTTTACCATTTCCAATTAATTTTTTGAATTGATTTAACTGTTCATTCTCCTTTTCATATATTTTCCTATCAGTAATATCATCCATAACTATAACTATACCCTCAATTTCCCCATTGCTGTTGTTCACTGGAGAAAAAACCATATCCATAAATACTTTTTCACCTTCTAACATAAATATTTCTTCTTTAACTATGTAACTTCTACTTTCTCTAATTACCTTGTTTATAATTTCATGAATATTTCTTTTTCCTTTTATATATTTTAAATCAATAAAATTATTTCCTAAAATATCTTGTAAGTTCAATTTGAATATCTTCTCTACTGTTTTGTTCCCAGAAGTTACTACTCCAGTCTTGTCCAATCCAATAACAATTGATTCCAAACTATTAAACAAACTATTAAGATAATTTCTTTCACTTAATACATCATGGTAAAGTAAAACGTTTTTATACAATAAATTAATCACTGCAGATACTGCGGTAACTTCTTCTTTGGTAAAACCCTTCATATTATAAAACACACAAAAAACTTTATACTTATAGTATGCTCTTATTGGAATCACTAATATGAATCCACAATTACCATACTTTGAAAGATTAAACACTTCATTTTTATCCTCTAACTTAAAAATTTTCAATGCAATACAATCCAGCATGGATTTTAAATCTACTACATTCTCATTATATTTTAGACAGGCATCTATATACACCTTGCTTTTTTGCGTAATAGTACATATACCTACTGCCTCTGCTTTAACTAATTCTGCAATACCCAAACTATCTATTTTTCTCAATGAATTTTCAGCCTTACAGCTTATTTCAGAAAATATCATATTAACCCCACCTACCATATATAATATTTAACTTTATATTTACTATGTAATAAATATAAAAATTATGTTTATTTGATAAATGTTGTTCATAGTGGCTATAAAATCGTATATTAAAAGACCTGATGTACTTATAAAGCACATCAGGTTTAAAAATTAATACAATATTTCTATTTTGATATTAATCCTGCCGCAATAGCATCTTGTCTAAGTTTTTCTCTAAAATCTGGATGTGCAATAGAAATCATAGCTTCAACTCTTTCTTTAATAGGCCTGTTGTATAAATCCGCCAAACCATACTCAGTAACAACATACATCACATCAGATCTTGGGGTTGTAACAGCCTGGCCTGCTGGTAGGCTTACATTGATTGTAGATTCAATACTACCATCTTTATTTTTAACAGTAGAAGCTAAACAAAGAAAACTCTTTCCACCCTTTGAAATACCAGCAGCTCTTACATAATCAAGTTGTCCACCAGTGCAGCTAAACTGCGAAAAACCAATTGATTCTGAGCCTGCCTGGCCAGTAAGATCAACCATAAGCGTACTGTTAATTGAAATAAAGTTATCATTTTTTCCTGCAATATACGGATCATTAACAGTTTCAATAGGGGCCAATTCAACCTTGCCTTCACCAACAAAATCATATAATTCTTTGCTTCCTAAGCCAAAGCCTGATAAAATTCTTCTACTTATTACACCTTTTTTAGCTAAATATACCATGGAATCAGTAAGCATTTCAGTATGAACGCCTAAATTTTTTTTATCTTCAAGACCATAAGCAACAGCATTAGCGATACCACCTAATCCTACTTGTAAGGTTGCTCCATCAGGTATTAAAGGAATAATGTAAGATGCAATTTTCTTATCTGTTTCTTTAACAGGAGGCTGTGTTAATTCAGGAAGCGGATGGTCATATTCACAAATACAATCTACTTCACTAACATGAATTCTATGTTTCACTCCATTAACTTTCGGCTGGCATTTATTGACTTGAACTATTTTCTTTTTTGCATACTCAGCGACTACCCCATTCCACGATACACCCACTGCTCCATAGTACATGTAACCGTCTTCATCAGGTTCTGACACATCTGCTAATAATGTATTAACCTTATATACATCTCTTATTGCTAAGTATGAATTAGCAAAGTGAACTGAATCAATATCTACATTTCCGATTTTATAAAACTTTCTTTCAAAAGGTCCATAAAAAATTGTATGGAAATTAAGTTTACCAATATATTCTGATGATTGTAAAAATTTATATGGATACATTGCCATTGCAGTAACAAGATCAACATTCTTAAGTTCTTGAGCACGATCAGCTAAAGCCTCTAAGATTTGTATTGGTGCTGATGAACATGCCCCAAACCATATTTTATCACCGGATTCTATCTTTTTTGCAGCCTCTTCTACTGATACTAATTTACTTTTATAAATATCTTGCCAACTCATAAAAATCCACCTCTTTCAAATAAAAATATGAATGTAAATATTTTAAAAGCAATATTCATTTATCTACCTACATAATTAGGTTTTCTTTTTTCTAAGAAAGCTTTCAATCCTTCTTTAAAATCTTCTGTCTTACTACATTCTGCCTGAGCTTTTACTTCTTCTTTTAAATATTCTTCAAAGTCAGAGAATTGAGTTTTATAAATTAGTTCTTTTATATTTTTATAAGAAACGGCAGGACCTTTTGCCATTTTCAATGCAAGCTTATTTGTTTTCTCCTCAAGTTCCTCAATAGAACACATGTCTGTTACTATTCCCATGTCAAATGCTTCTTTTGCAGAAATCCTTTTTCCAGTCAAAGCCAGCTCAGAAGCTTTTGATACTCCTACAGCTTTTGTTAATAGATATACACCGCCAGTATCAGGTATAAGCCCAATGTTTACAAACGCTTGTATAAATAAAGAATTTTCTGCTGCAATACAAATGTCACAGGCTATTGCAGTATTAAAACCAGCTCCTGCAACTGCACCATGCACGGAAGCGATTACAGGCTTAGGAAGTTTTTTAATCTTTATTGCTAATTCTGCAGCCTCTTCAATTAATTCATCAAAACCTTGTCCTTGGTCTATAGCTTTATACATTGCAGCAATATCTCCACCACCGCTAAATCCTTTTCCAGCACCATTTAAAATTACTACTCTTACAGCTGGGTTACTTGCACATTCATCCAATGCACTAATTACCTCTGATACCAAAGAATAATCAAATGCATTCAAATTTTCTTTGCTGTTTAGTGTAATTCTAGCAACACCATTGTCATGACTAAAAATAATTTTTTTATAACCCATGCTAACACTCCTCCTATATTCTTATTTATTGTTTTTAATTTTTTTAATTTCCCTTATTAAAACAGGTAATACCTCAAACAAATCTCCTACAATACCATAATCAGCAACATCAAATATAGGTGCATCTTCATCCTTATTGATAGCAATAATTATATCTGAAGAACTCATACCTGCTAAATGCTGAATGGCACCTGAAATACCACATGCAATATAAATTTTAGTTTGAACAGTTTTTCCTGTCTGTCCAATCTGATGAATATGTGATATCCAACCAGCATCAACTGCAGCTCTTGAAGAACCCACTGTAGCCCCTAATACTTCTGCAAGCTCTCTTACCAATGAAAAATTTTCAGCCTTCCCTAATCCTCTTCCTCCGGATACGATGATTTCAGCCTCCTCAAGATTAACTACCTCTCCTGCTGTGTCCTTAATATATTCAATCAATTTAGTTCTAATTTTTTCTTTAGGCGTAGTAATTCTTTCTCTTAAAATTTTTATCTCTTTAGAAAAATCAGGTTCTATTTTTTTAAAAACACCTGGTCTTACTGTACCAATCTGAGGCCTTGTGTTGGGACATAAAATTGTTGCCATAAGATTTCCACCAAAAGCAGGTCTGGTCCAAGCAATATTTCCGCTTTCCTTATCAATATCAAGTGCTGTGCAGTCTGCTGTTAATCCAGTTTTGATTCTACAAGCTAATCTAGGGGCAACATCTCTTCCATTATTTGTAGCACCAATTAGAAGTGTTGAAGGCTTATATTTTTCAATCAACTTATCAAGAACATTAACATATCCATCGGTAGTATACTCTTTATACTCACAAGACTGTACTAAAATAGCTTCATCTGCACCATATGCAATGGCTGTCTTTGCAACATCTTCAACGTCATCACCAATTACTACAGCTGTCAATTTTTCTTTAGTGATGTCAGCAAGTTTTCTTCCTGGATTTAATAACTCTAGCCCTACACTTTTAGCCTTTCCGTCTACTGCTTCAATATAAACCCATAGGCCTTTATAATCTTCCAATATACTCACTTTATGTTCCCTCCTATATGAGTCCAGCATCAGAAAGCAAGGAAATTAACTTTAATGCTGACTCTGAACCTGTTTCTCCCTTAATTTTAACACCTGCTTTTTTAAGCTGAGGAGTAAAGGTTTTCTTTACCTTTGTAGGAGAGCCCTTTAAACCTATTCTTTCTAAATCAATATCTAAATCATCAGATGTCATAGTAGATATTTGAACCTTGTTCGCCGCTAGCTTGCTTTTTATCGTTGCATATCTTGGTTCATAGGCAGTTTTAATAACAGTAATAACAGTAGGAATTTGTGCTTCAATAATTTCGCTGTGGTCTTCATTTTCTCTTTTTACTCTTATATTTTTACCATCAACTGTAATATCAGAAGCATATGTGACCTGTGGATAGCCCAAATGCTCTGCTATTTCAGGTCCAACCTGTCCTGTATCTCCATCAATGGCCTGCTTACCACAAAATATTAAATCAAATTTTTCTGTTTTATCTTCAATAGCCTTAATAGCAGTTGATAAAATGTAACTTGACGCTAATGTATCAGATCCTCCAAAGGCTCTGTCACTTAGTAAAATTGCTTTATCAGCTCCTACTGATAAACACTGTCTCAAGGCATTCTTTGCTTGTTCTGGACCCATTGACAAAACGGTTATTGTCCCCCCATTAGTTTCCTTAATTCTTAGTGCTAACTCTAAAGCATACGCATCAAATGGGTTCACTATGCTTGGTACACCTGCTCTAATAAGGGTATTTGTAATAGGATCAATTTTAATTTCTGTTGTATCTGGCACTTGTTTTACACAGACTAAAATATTCATTCTAACCTCCTTCATATTTATTAATAAATATGTGTTATCTTAATAAATTACCAGCAACTACTATCCTCTGAATTTGGTTAGTTCCTTCAAATATCTGGAATATCTTAGCATCCCTTAAAAGCTTTTCTACTGGATACTCTCTGCTATACCCATAACCACCTAAAACTTGAATTGCATCTAATGCTACTTTAACTGCAACATCACCTGCAAAACATTTGGCAATGGCTGCCTCTCTTGAATAAGGTCTTTTAGCTATAATCAGTTGCATTGCATGTATTACAGTTTGACGTGCTGCTTCTGTTTCAATGTCCATATCAGCAAGCATGAATTGTATTGCTTGGAAATTAGCAATTGGTTTTTTAAAGGTAATTCTTTCTTTTGAATATTTA
>JAYFRK010000170.1:0-3502 GCA_034925975.1 Clostridium sp. | reverse complement strand
TCTTCAATATACTTCATAAGTGCAGACTTTACTATGATAAAATTAATTGTGCTTTTTTCAAATCTCTCTTCCCATGTAATTTGTAATTTTCTAATTAAAAAAGCTGTAGCATCTCCAAAGCCTTGCCTATATGCTGTGTCAATGATGTCTGAAATAACTTCAGAAGGTAGTAGAAATTCAAATCCTCTAGTAGAAAGAAATTTAAACTCATCATTAGAATAAAAATCTGTCCTATATCCACCTTGTTCTAAAGCCGAAGTCTCTGTGGACTTAATTAAAATATCTCCTATTCTAAACTTTGAGACAGTTTTATCATAAATTTTATTTACTGTTTCCTGATCTGTTACGACATTTGCTATCTCTATCAATCCATCTGAATCTAAAGAAACAATAATAGAAAATTTATCCCTAATTGCTATTATATTTAGTTTATCCATGTCTTTATTATCAAAAAAATCAAATTCTACATTCCATCTTTTGTTTAATATAAAATAAATTCTCCACAAATAAAAATTAGGATTCCTTTCAAATTCATTCATATCTAATCCAACTTTAGCACTAACTCTAATATCTTTAAACTTATATTCTTCCATTATGTCAAGATTGATATTGGAGGTAGATTTGCATATATCGATTGTAGATAGAAATTCAATATCAGTTGTTGAATTCTCAATAGTAGTAGAAATAATATCTCTTATAAAATCAGTAGCTTGATTTTTGCCAAGGATAACTTTCATTTCTTCCTGCTTTTTTTCAGGTACTCCGTATAAATCGTTTTCCGACTTTTTATATGCATTATGTAATAAATCATATATGTGATCTTTTAATATATTACTAATTGATGGATCATCACTCTTTACAATTTCTTCAATTTCGAAAGTTTTATAAAATTCATCAACTCTATCCTGCCTTATAATCTCATCTGAAAAAATTGTTGCCGCTTTATCATTAATAGTTGAAATATTTTTAAGAGTAGGTATTTTAATATTTTTACACCATTTACTTATATATGATATGTCATATCCTACAGCTTTAGATAACACTATAAATTTAGTATCAGTAAAACGTAATAGTTCTTTTAACATAGAACCATACTTTTTTGTTTTTTTCATCTGGCACCTCCAAACTTTAGGCAAAAAAAACAAATCAATTCTATAATATTGCTAGTTTATAGACTTGATAGCTCCAACAAACTTTGTATATATGATAACAATTATAGTTTATAAATTCAATGTTACCTAAGTTCAAAAGAAAGAAAAACCTTGCAATGGCATGTTTTTCAAGCCTTACAAGGTTTTTACTTTTAATAAAATATATTCAATTCTATTCTAAAATTACATCATTTCAACAAAGCTTTGTACTCTTGTTTTAACTTGTTCAAAAGCTGTTGATTCTTGATCTATTTCTATATATAAGTTTTTAATTCCAGCTTCTTCGAATTGTGCATAGTAAATTGGATAATCAAATTCTTCAGGATCACAGAATTTCATCATACAAATAACAACTGCATCTGCATTATACTTTTTAACCATATCTATAAGCATTTGGCCTCTTGGCTTCTTAGCATCTGTAGCAAGAGAACATCCGTCAAAGTTTTGCCACCATTTAGCTAATCTGTATAATGGATCTGTTCCTTCTGGAACATCAATTCTAAATTGTCTTGATTCTTGTGCAAGATCATCTGCAACAACGGCTAAACCATTCTCTTTGAAAATTTCTAATACTTCATTTGGTTCAGCAGTAATACCTGTTAAAATAACCTTCTTGCCTGTCCAAGGTTCAACAGGTAGAGCTTTAATTTCTGCAATTAATTCTTTTACCATAGCTGTATGCTTTGATTTCTCCATGAAAAGTCTTGATTTTATAACAGCATGACGTTTTATTGGATCAATAACTTGTGGATACTCAGCTGCAATATCTGAGAATTCACGCATAACTCTACGATTTTCATTGTATATTTCAATACTATTGCTTATTGCTTCATCTGTAATTTTAACATTTAATATTTTTTCTAATTTTTCACGTACAAGCTTAAACTCTTCAACTAAGAATTTGTTTGCAGCTTCTATCTTTCTATTTTGAGGATGAGTGAATACAATTACAGGAGATTTTCCTTTCCATTTTTGGCTAAGACACTTTAATGTATCACAAGGAACTGAAAAAACTACAGCTTCCAAATCATCGTATACACCTTCAACTTGCATTTCCATAACAGATTGCATTATTGAACAAGCAAATGGAGGTAGATATGCACGTGCTTTAGAAATACTCTTTTGTCCACCCCAAATACCTATAGGAAGGAAACCTGCTGCATGAACTATTTCTTCTGGAGAATAAACAGGCATAATACCAACTGCACCCTTGCCAGTTTCTTTTTTATAATCTTCCATAGCTTTTCTAGGGTTACTTGAAATTGCTGCTAATTCATTTATAATACTTTCGATTCTGTTCATTATTATTCCTCCTTACCTTGCTTCATCATTTCATCTAACGCCTGTACACGTGTTTCATATTGTGCAGGAGCAAAATTACGAGGATCAGTTTGATCTCCATCAAAACTTACATATGGTAATCCATTTTGTTGTTGTAAAATCTCAGCAGTTTCTTGATTTAAGAAACTCATTAGCTTACAGCTTCTGTTAAGGTGATATAAAACACCATCACATTTTCCTCCGGTAATTATATCGTTAAGAACCTTAACTCTGTTATCAAGGCAAGTATTTATATATACTCTAGTGTAAGCATCTGCCATTGAGCTCATGTCTCCTGGTGTATAAGTAAGGTTCCAAATACCAGGGTAAGCTGAACCAGTCATTATAGTACCAGTATTTTTTAATGTTTTAAATGTATGTCCAAGGTGTGGCCAAACAGCTATACCTTCCCAAGTAACACGTTTTTGTTCATTTCCTTTGAATGCATAAACTCCATTTTTAAGATTTTCTTCAAGTTCATCTGCAAATTTCTTAAATGTAATTTCAGCATAATCTCTACTTCTAGCACAAACGATAAGTGCCATAAAGTTGAAAAGATCAAAACCATTTAAAGGTGATGGTTTATATGATAGTAGAGAAGCTAATCTGTTCCATTGAGCAACAGAACGCTGAGTTTGTTTTTGTACTTCTAAGAATTTATCATAGTCAAATTTTCTTCCACAAACTTCTTCAAGTTGAGCAATAGCTTCCTTAAATTGTTCAGCAATATAATCTTTTGCATATTGTGGAATTGGCATTGTATGGTTAAATGGTACGTCAATTATAATACAAGGAATATTTAATTCTGCTGCAAGATTTTCATACCACTTTAATAATGTATTACAAATATTATTACATGTTATTATAAGGTCAGGAAGTGGTACATCTGCTGCTGGAGAATTTGCAAGCTTTTCAGGAGTTTTTCCTGTTAAAGCCTTTTCTTTTAAAAGTTCCATATAGCCAAGATTTACTCTTGCATAAGAACAAAGGTCAACATTATATCCTTTTCTATCCGCAACTTCAATCATATC
>JAYFRK010000131.1:0-7877 GCA_034925975.1 Clostridium sp. | reverse complement strand
TAGTCTTCATCAGTAAGAGCAACCTTGTTAGTACTATTAGAATCGGCTGTTTTCGATTCTAGACTAGCAGTATTATTAACTATATAAGGAGTATATCCTAATGCATCTACTAGGGTTTTAATTAAATCTAGATTTTTAACTTCAGAATTCAATTTAAAACCATCAGTATCTATCAAACCTTTATATGCTAGTATTTTTATTTCTTTTTCAGCTTTACTTTCTTTAATTTCATCTAAAAAAGCAGATATATCAAATTTTACTTCTTCCCCGTCATAGCGGTTTAATATTGTGCTATTGAATGCATCAACAAAAATGTTGTTTTCATCAAGAGAATATACTAGATTTAATCCAGGCTTATATTCATTAGCATTTTCACTAAGATTTCTTACCATATAGTTTAAATAAGGCTTATATTTACCGAAATATGCTTCTTTTGCTTTGTCAATTCCTATATTTTTGTTAGGATTTACAAATGATATGGTATCATCCCAATAGCAGTGCATGCTAGATACTTCGCCAGTTTTAGCATTAAATTCAATGTAGATATTATTATCTTCATAAGGTATATTATTAACTTTTCTTGAGAAGGTATATCTATAGAATATTTCAGGTTCTTGATCCTTTGGATTATATCGAGCTTCTTCATGGACTAAGCTAAGATTTATATCCTTAACTTTATCTTTGTAGTATTCACCTATTAAATTAACAGCTTTATAATAACCTTCCTTCCAGGTGAATTTCGCAGTGAATTTTTCATTGTAATCATAAGGATAGTGGTTATTAATATGGATTACTTGTCCGTTTAGGGCGTTTATAGATATAGAACCTTCCTGATTGATTTTGTCATTTATCTTTTTAGTAAAATGAGCTGACCAAATTTTATTATCATCCTCAACATATCTTAGATTATTAATAGAATAACCTTTTCCGTATGCATCATTAACTATATTTTTAATTATATCTAAAGCTTCTGACTCTTTAAGAGGACTTTTAAGATTATCTAATTTTTTATACTTATTGTAAAAATCTTCAGTTTCTTTTTCGTTTAATTTTGCAGTTTCTATATTATTATAATAGTCGTTATTTATAAACTTTCCAGTCTTAGCATCAACTACTAATCCATTTTTAAGTTTAGGTTCATATACAAGTTTTATATTTTTCTTATTTTCTTTATTTTGATATTCATATTTATTTTTAAAAAGCTTGTACTTTAGAACCATATCTGTATTATTATTAAATATATTTTGTGCATTTTGGGAGGATATATAATTTTCATTACTAGGAATGGATAGATCATAGTTCCAATTACAATTGTAGGAGGTTACTTTGCCTGTTGTACCGTCAACATTTATATATATATTGTTATTTGAGTAAGAAGCACTATTTATACTTCTGATATAATTAAATTGATAGTTAGATGAATTTCCACTATTAGCGAACCATTTGTCACTACTTAGTTTACAGCTTTTAAATTCCTTAGGATTAATTTTTTTTGCCATATCTTCGGCGATTTTCTGTGCTTCTTCTAAAGAGATGGTTGGGATGGAGCTCTGACTATTGCTTCCATACTTATTCTTATTCATATAAATTAATTTACCAGTAGAAGCATCTATGGATACATAAATGTCTACATTTGAGTTGAAAGTTCGAGAATACCACTGTATATTCCAAACTCTTTGCTCAGTATTGGATTCTTGGTAGGATAGTGTGTCCAAAGTAGTGTTGACTTTAAAATCTTTTTCATTAACTAATAGTCCAAAATTTTTTTCAAGTATGTTTTTACTTGTTTTAATAGCATCTTCTTTTGTTATTTTAACGTTATTTTCTTCATTTAAGGATGTTTTTTCATTAGAGTAAATTGTTTTATTAATTGGAATAGTGCTTTCTAATGCAGAAGCAGGAATTATAGAACAGCAGATTATTGAGCAGGTCAGGAAAATTGAAAATAATTTTTTCTTATTCATATATTAACCTCCAATTTTAATTATTTAAGGGTATAATGGTTACCTATAGAGTGTATTTATTTTATATACGATGTAAAAATTAAATAAGTTATCATATTTTAAATAAATTTAATAAGTTTTACATTTTTATTGTGGTAAAATTTTATTATGTTCAGTTAAGCATTAATCGGGAGGAATGTTAAGTGAGAATAGTTGTTGATGCAGATGCTTGTCCAGGAAAACATGTTATAGAAAAAGCAGCAAAAGAAAATAATATACAGGTTATAATGTTTAGTGATATAAATCATGCTATAACTAGTGATTATAGTATTATAAAAATTGTTGATAGCGGATTTCAAAGTGTAGATATGAAAATTGCAAATGAAGCTAAAAACGGGGATATTATCATAACCCAAGACTACGGGGTTGCTGCTATGGTACTTGGAAAAGGGTGTTATGCCATAGGTCCAACTGGTTACATTTATGACAATAATAATATTGATAGACTATTATTTGAGAGGCATTTATCAGCTAAAGCAAGAAGAGGGGGGAAGAAGACTTCGGGGCCTAAAAAGAGAACTGAGGAAGATAATGATAGATTATATAGGAATATATTAAAACTTATAGAATATGCTAATCTTAGGTAAAAATCTGTTTAAAATATTTAATGAAGGTGAATAAAATGAAGGTCTTACAAAAATTTATAGGAGAACATAGACATTTCTTATATTTACTTATATTTGTGCCATTGCTGTTAATTTTTTATTTATGCCAAAAATTTATAAGTCCTAAATATATTATGTATTGTAGATATGACGATTATATTCCTTTTTTAAGTGTTTTTATAATACCTTATATGTTTTGGTTTGCCTACATAGGAATAGGTTTTGTATACTTTGGATTAAAGTCTAAAAGTGATTTTATAAAGCTTGTAAAATTTATATTTTTGGGTATGGGCGTAAGTTATGCAGCTTTCATAGTTTTTCCAAGTGGTCAAAATCTTAGACCTATATTAACTGATAAAGGTATTTTTTCTGCATTAGTAGGATTTATATATTCTATAGATCCACCAGCAAATGTATGTCCTAGCATACATGTGATAAATTCTATTGGTGTAAATGCGGTTGTGTGTAAAAGTGAATTATTTCAGGATAGAAGAATAATAAAAGTAATATCCTCAATAATCATGATACTTATCTGTGCTTCCACACTATTTATTAAGCAACATTCTATAATTGATGTTATGGCAGGAATAGGGCTTTCTATAGTGCTTTATTTCTTTATCTATGTTATTCCTAGGGTTCGCCAACATGAGTATGACAGAAAAATTACTAATTAAAAAAAGGCTATGTGTTAAGAAAAAACATAGCCTAATATACAGAATATTAATTACAATAAAAAATGTTTAAGCATAAACTGTCTACTGTAATTTTATTAGATTCAAATATACTGATTATATCAGTTCCAGCTGAGTATTTATTTGCAACTAAATTCCATCTGTTATATGGGACGTTTATAGTTGTAGAAAATTTATTTGCATTATATATAATCAATATGTTAGTCCATAAGTCTCCATTAGCATTATTTTTTAATATGAATGCTACAGTATTTTTAGGTAGCTCTTTTAAAAACTCTATATGTTCTTTAATATGTTCAGCTGAATACATTCTAAAAGCTGGATGCTCTTTTCGTATTTTAATTAAACCTTTATAGTAGTTAAATATGTCTATGAAGTCAGCCTTTCTGCTATAGTTAATACTATTTATACTATCGGGGGAAGAAAAACTATTTTCAATTCCTTCCTTTGTTCTGCAAAACTCAACTCCAGAGTGTAAGAATTGAACTCCTTGACTGGTTAAAATTATTCCATTAGCGAATTTTTGCATGTACTTTCTGTCTTCTATTGAATCTTTTAAATTACTTATTTCTAATTTATCCCATAGTGTATTATTATCATGACATGATACATAATTTATTGATTGTTCAGGAGAAGCATAGATTGCCTTAAATCTATTAGAAGAAATTGTACATGCCATAACACAAAATTTCATTGTATCTTCTAAGCTCTCCTTACCACTTACAAAACCTTTATCACTTAGTGAAAACACATTGCCCCTAATAGAATCTCTTATTGTATCATTAAAAAATCCTATATTAGGCATTTTGAAAGAATTGCTTTGTATTGCCTTTATATTATGAGGTAAAGGTGTATCTAGATTCCAGCCTTCTCCGTAAATCATAATTTTTCTATTAATTCTACTTAAACTTTTATATATAGAATTCATCGTACAAATATCATGGATTCCCATAAGATCAAATCTAAAACCGTCTATATGGTATTCCTTTGCCCAATAACAAACGGAATCTACAATAAATTTTCTCATCATTTTATGTTCGGAAGCAGTATCATTACCACATCCACTACCATTGGCGAAGCTTCCATCATTTTTTAATCTGAAATAGTATCCAGGAAATAATTTTTCAAAATTATTATCATTTTTATGGAATACATGATTATAGACTACATCCATATTTACAGAAATATTGTTATAGTGTAGAGTGTTGATCATTTTTTTTAATTCTAAGATTCTGCATTTTGGATCATAAGGATTTAATGAGAAACTTCCTTCAGGAACATTATAATTTTGTGGATCATATCCCCAATTATATTTTGTAGAGTTTTTTTCATCTATACTCTTATAACTAAAATCATAAAAGGGCATTATTTGCAGGTGAGTTATGCCTAATTCTTTTATATGAGAGAGTGCAGTAGTGATAGACTTATTATATAAAGTAGCCTCTTCTGTAAGACCTAAATATTTTCCACTATGGATTACTCCGCTGCTAGGGTGCATAGATATGTCTCTAATGCTAGTTTCATAAATTATTGCATCTGTATAGTGATTAAGAGCAGGGGAAATGTCTTCTTCCCATCCATTTGGATTAAGAATATTAATATCAACTATTGCTCCACGAAGACCATTAATGCCTACAGCTTTAGCATATGGATCTACTACTTCATTGATAGAATCATACACAGTTACTTTATAAGTGTAAAAATAATTATCTAAATCTTCATTTATAGTGATAGTCCAGATGCCATTATCTCCTTCATTCATAATAACTTCTCTAGGAATTTCATAGGTTGATGGATCACCATTTTTATATAACATAACTAAAATAGATGTGGCAGCAGGGGACCATACTTTAAAGGTAGAACTCTCTTTAGTATAGGACAAACCTAAACTGCCATTATAATAAAATTTGTTATTAAATTCTTCAGTAGTAAATAAATTATTATAGCTGACTTTAATCTGTAATCCCTCATAAATAATAAAGCAATAGAATTTTATGCTTATTTCTCTATCTAGAAAAATCAAAAATGAATTTTCACTGGTTGTTGTATAGCTATTTATAGACAAAGTATTAGTTCCATTTTTTATAGAAATATTTCCTATGCTAAAATTACTAGGATCATTTGAATTTATAATAATTTTGTTAAATCCTATTGCGTGGGCTTGTATAATGTGCATAAATACCCTCCTAGAGTAATCAATATACTGATTTGCTAAAAAATGTTATGGATTTGAATGTATTTTGTTTTAAATTCCACAGTAAGATATTTTCACCAGGTATATTAGTAAGTAATATTATATGAAAGAGTAATTCAAAATATTACTTTTACAAAATATGGAATTATGATACAATATACAGTAAAGGAATATTGTGGCTAGGAGATGATGATAGGTGAATGAAATTATTATTGATTGCAATATGGAATCTCCACAAAAAAAGGATTCAAAAATAAATGTTTCTATACTAAATGAGCCTGATGAAAAGTTACTATATAAATTTATAGTTGGATTAGAAGGTAAATGGGAAACTTTAAGGGATTTTGGGGAGGAAAAAAATGTCCTTTGGACGCCTAAGGAATATGGGAATTATATATTAATGGTTCAAGCTAAGCGTGAAGATAGTAATAAGGCTTTTGATTATGTTTCAAGAAAGCAATTTACTATAGGAGAATTTAATCAAAAGATAATTAGTGATGTTTATTTAGATAAAGATAAAGTTAAGGTAGGAGAAAAGGTAACTGTAACAGTAGAGAGTAAAAAAAGTCCTATTATGTTTAGATATTTAATAAAAGAAGACGAAAAGTGGATACTTGCAAAGGATTATTGTACTGAAAATATATTCATATTTAGTGCTACTTCACCAGGTAAACAAGAGGTTTTAGTACAGTGCAAGTTTTTTGACTCAGAAGAAGCTTTTGAAGATGCTGCTAAAGCAGAGCTTGAAGTAGAAGATATAGAAAAGCTGGAAATAATAAATTTTAAATGCTTAAATTCCTTGATATTAGTTGATGAGGAACTTGTTTTTGAAGTAGACGCAAAATGTGAAGACAATAGAACTACTCTATATAAGTTTATAAAATTAAGTGATGATGGACAAACTAAATGTATACAAGATTATTCAACTAAGAAAATTGTAAGTTATAATGAGGTTCAAAGTGGAGAGTATAAGTTGCTTTGTTTAGCAAAAGATATGTATTCTCAAAAGGAATATGACGATAGAGCAATATTATATTATGAAGTTAAACCATATAAACCAATTGAAATAGAAAGTTTTATCAGCGAATTAACTTCACCCCAGGTTGTAAATCAAAGCATAAATCTTAAGGCTATTGTCAGTGGAGGAAGAGAACTTAGATACAGATTCATAATTGATATGGATGGAGATAAAAAAGAGGATTCAGGATATATAAGAGCAAATTCATTTACATGGGAATCTAAAGAACCGGGAAATTATAAAATTAAATTGTGGGTCAAAGATGTTTCCTGTAAAGAAGAATATGAAGCCTGTAATGAAATGGAATTTAAGATAGATGAAATATTAAGGGACCCTGTAGTTATTAATGAAGTTATATCCAATAAACATGGAAATATCTTAATTGGAGAAGATATAAATATTAAAGTTATAGCTGAAGGGGGAGTTAAACTTTTATATAGTTTTATAGCTAGAAAAGATGGTGTGGAAATAGAAGAAACAGCTTATGAAGAAAAGAGTTATTATAGTTGTATTCCACAGGAAGAAGGGAAATATGAATTTGAGATTAGAGTAAAAGATAAGTATTCTGAAAAAGAATTTGATGCTTACTCAGTGGTATCTTTAAAGGTTCTAGAATATATTCCTGCTAAGATTGATTATATATTGATGGAACCAAAAGAATACTATCTTGTTCATGATCAAGTAGTAATAGATGTGATAACCAGAGATACTTCACACACTCTTCTTAAATATGTACTTCATATTAATGGACATAAGGTTGAAGAAACAGATTATGTAAAGAGTAAGAGATATATACTCACCCCTAAATGCAGCGGAAAGTATTGCATAAAAGTATATGCAAAAAATGAACAGAGTAAAAAAGAATTTGACAGTATTAAAGAGATTAATTTAGCTGTTAATGATGCTCCACCTATAATGAATACGGTACTTAAATGTGATAAAATTGAATTTTTTTGTAATGACCCTATAACTGTAACCGCAGAGAGTTTTGGTGGAAAAGATGTAGTTTATGAATTTTATTTAATGGAAAGAGATGAATGGAACTTAGTTCAGAACTATAGTAAAAAGAGTTACTATACTTTTATACCTTTTACAAAAGGGAAATATAAATTACTTGTATTATCTAAAAGCAATTATAAGAAAAATTCTTACGAAGACTATTGTATGATAGAAATTAAAGTAAAGGAAAAATGGATAGGCAGCGATGAGGATATATTAATGAATATAAAACTTACTGTGGAAGATATTAAAGTACTTAGTTATAAAAAATATCCTTATTTTAATCGGTTTTGTAAATAATTAATAAGAGAGATAAGATCTAAATTTAGCTTATAACATATGAAATCTTTTATAAGTTTGATAAAA
>JAYFRK010000222.1:0-7052 GCA_034925975.1 Clostridium sp. | reverse complement strand
TCCTATAGATGATAAATCATACAGGCTTCCACTACCTAAATCCTCCATAACAATAAGTTGTTTTTCATAGCCTAACTCCACTAACTTTTGAAGTGAAACTTCTTCTGTAAAGCCAGTTATTTTATAATTGCTAGTATGTACCTTTAATAGTACTGAAGCTTCCCCAGAAATAGCATTATCATAATCCCCTATTCTAGTCTTATTAGTAGTTCCAACTTCCACCATTCTTGCAGAACTTCTTGATATTATATCAGGGATTCTAAAGCTCCCCCCAATTTCCACCTGCTGTCCTCTAGATATTATAACTTCTTTGTTATTTGCTAATGTATTTAGGCATAAGAACACTGCAGCCGCATTGTTGTTAACTACCATTGCACTTTCAGCACCGGTAATTTTTTTTATGATAGGTTCTATGTGAGAATATCTGGAACCTCTGATACCTGCTTCAATGTCAAATTCTAGATTGCTGTACCCTTCACTTACTTCTTTTACTAAATTAATTGCATCCTTTGGCAATGGTGCCCTTCCAAGGTTTGTGTGAAGAACAATACCTGTTGCATTTATAACTCTCTTTAACCCAACCCTTTGCTGACAGGCAATATTTTCCCTAAGTTTTTTTATAATATATTGGGTAATCTCTTCTCTATCATTAAACCAGGTGTTTTTTCTAAAATCATCTATAACTTCTCTCATTTTGTCCAATGTAAATTCTCTTCCGTAAGCCTCCATTAAGCTATTAATTTCAGGCAACTGGATTAGTCTACTTATAGATGGAATTTTTCTTAAAACATCCTGCCTATTGAAGTTTTCCAAAAATTATTCCTCCTTTAAGGAAATGGACATAACCACTAACTGGATTAATCCATTTAAGGCTATGTCCTTTTAAACAATTGTAATTACATTTTCTTGTGTCCCCACTTCAAGTACTTCACCAATTATTTCTGACTTTATTTCAGCATTAGAATTTAATTCACCTAATAATTCCTCTGCCTTTTCTCTAGGTACAGAAATCAACAATCCACCTGAAGTCTGGGGATCAAATAGTGCAATCCTAATTGCTTTTTCAATTGAATTGTTAAAGTGAACCCACTTTTCAAAAAAGCGCATATTTGAATGTGCCCCACCAGGAACAGAGTCCATTTGGATTAATTTAATTACATTTTTCATAAGTGGTATCTTTGAGCTGTAAATTTTAATTTCAACTCTACTACCTTCAGCCATTTCATAGCTATGTCCTAAAAGTCCAAAGCCAGTTACATCTGTACATGCATTTACTCCAACTTTTTGCATAGCTTCTGAAGCAGCCTTGTTTAATGTTGACATAACAGTTGCAGCCTCATTAAGTTCATCTTCAGATATTAAATCAAATTTAAATGAAGTTGTTATAATTCCCACTCCAATAGGCTTTGTAAGAATGAGAACATCTCCTGGCCTTGCACCTGAGTTTGTTATTACCTTTGATGGATTTACTGTTCCTGTAACTGATACACCATATTTGATCTCATTATCCGTTACAGTATGGCCTCCTACAAGTGTAGCCCCTGCTTCTTTAATTTTAGCTGCTCCACCATTTAAGATTTCAGCTAAAACACTAGGATCAAGGGAACATGGAAAACAAGCAATATTCATTGCTGTAAGTGGTTTTCCCCCCATGGCATATACATCACTTAGTGCATTTGTAGCTGCAATCTGTCCATATAAATATGGATCGTCTACTACCGGAGTAAAGAAATCCACAGTCTGAACTAATGCAAGCTCATCTGAAATCTTGTATACTCCTGCGTCATCTGATTTATCAAAACCAACAATTAAGTTTGGATCTTTTTTTGTATCATCGTCTAAATGGCACAAAACTTGTGCCAGGTCCTCTGGACCTAACTTGCTAGCTCATCCGGCCTTTGAAGACATATGTGTAAGTCTTTTTAATTCCTTATCTGTCATACAGCCACCTCCTAAGAGCAAGTATTTTAAAATGGCGGGAACGTGTAGGAATTGAACCCACCTCGGCCGGTCTTACCACCCGACTATGGATTTGAAGTCCACGGGATCCACCAGGACCCATCCGCCCCCATATATAATGTTTTATTGATATATATTATATACCCATAGTGGGTATATGTAAATAGTTTTTTACCGAAATATTTATCAGATAGTTGGTTAGCATATTTTAAAATGCAGCCTTTATTTTATTATGTATTAATTAGGTTTGTATATTCATTAACTTATAATATTAAAAAATAAATAATCTACAGAACTTTCTCCTGTAGACCATTTATTTTGAACTTTTATAAATAATCATTGCACTTTTCATTCTGTCCATAATATGCATTAGCACCATGCTTTCTTAAAAAGTGCCTATCTAACAAATAACTCTTAACTGAAGATTGGGAAGCATTTATAATCAATGTTCTATATGCCATCTTAGCTATTTGTTCCATAACCACAGCATTATGGACAGCTTCTTCTGGGCTCTTACCCCAAGCAAAGGGACCATGGTTACAAACTATTACCCCTGGAATATAGTTTGGATTTAATTCTTTAAATCTTTCTACGATTACATTACCAGTTTGTAATTCGTACTCCCCTTCTACTTCTTCTTTTGTCATATTTCTTGTACAAGGTATACTTCCATAAAAATAATCGCAGTGAGTTGTTCCAAAGCAAGGTATATCTTTTCCAGCTTGAGCCCAACTAGTAGCCCATGGTGAGTGGGTATGAACTACCCCGCCTATTTCAAGAAAAGCTTTATATAAAACTAAGTGAGTAGGAGTATCTGATGACGGTTTCAAATTTCCCTCAACTACATTCCCCTCTAAATCTATAACCACCATATCATTTAATTCCATTTCTTCATATGGTAATCCGCTTGGTTTAATAACTATTAATCCTTTGTTTCTATCAATTCCACTTGCATTTCCCCAGGTGTATGTAACCAATCCTTTTTTAGTTAACTCTAAATTCGCTTTTAACACACTTTCTTTTAGATCTTCTAACATAATTCTTCTCCTTTCATAGGCTAATACATTTTAACTAAAAAACAATCAATCTATGAATTGATAGCCCATCAAACTTTATTTGTTATTGAATTGAGATCTTAAAAATTTATTGGAAAATCTCAAAGATTCTTTCCAATCTAAATTTTCATTAAACCAAAACTCACCTACAAATATATAAACACCATTTTTTCTAATCAATTCTATAGTTTTTTTAAAATCTACATGCCCTGTTCCATAAGGAACCTCCCTAAATTTACCTGGAAGGGTTTCTTTTAAATGAGCAGCTAGGATTTTTCCCTTTCCATTAGCTATATCTTTTAGTACATCTATTCCATACTGTTTACACGCATTTGTCACGTTACCGATATCAGGATACACATTTAGATATGGTGAATCAATTAACTCAACATACTTCATTGCTTTTTTAACAGTATTCATAAAATCTGTTTCCATAGTTTCGAATCCTAAAAGGACTCCTTTTTGAGATGCATACTGAACAGACTTTTTTAAATTTTTACTAAACCGTTGTCTAGTCTCTAATGTAGATTCTTCATAATAAACATCATATCCAGCAATTTGAATAATTCTAATTCCTATATCACATGCAAAATCAATAGCTTTTCTCATTATGCTCATACCCTTTCTAGCTATTGTTTCATCATTACTTCCTATTGGAAATTTTCTATGTCCGCTCAAACACATTGTTTTTATTGGCATTCCAGTTTCATACATGGAATTTACCAATTCTTTCTTTTCTTTAGTACTCCAATCAAGTCGTTGTAGTTTTGCATCAGTTTCATCAATACTAATCTCTAAAAAGTCAAAACCTGCCTGCTTTCCTTCTATTAATTTGTCTTCTAAAGTTATATAATTAGGCATTGACTTTTCATATAAACCTAATAAATATTCCATAAACTCCTCCACTCATATAAGTGCGTAACTATATTAGTTTAAAACTTTTTCCATAGACTATCTAAAGCCTCTGCAGTCTCCTTATAAAGCTGAAATTTAGCTTTGTAGATTTCAACATTTTCTTTAATTGGTTCAACTCTTCGTTTAATCTTAACTAACTTTTTTGCTGCCTCTTTTAAGTCTTTGAATATACCTACAGCTACACCTGCAGCCATAGCACTTCCTAATGCTCCTAATTCCTTTGTATCAATTATTTCAATAGGTAAATTTAACACATCAGCAAATATCTGAACCCATATTTTAGAATTTGCAGCACCCCCAGCTAATCTAACAACTTTAGGCTTCTCACGGTTTAACAATAATTTTTCAATATGAACCATATGACAAAAGACAATTCCCTCAAATACCGCTCGTACAATTTGCTCTTTTGTGTGAGAGCTATCCATTCCAATTAAACAAGCTTTTGCTTGTGGATTATAATTAGAACCAAATATATACGGCAAAAATATAATATTTTGTTCATTTGGTTTTACCGATTCAACCATCTCATTTACCATATCATAAACATTAATACCTAATTCCTTAGCTAATTCTTTTTCTTTATCCATAAACTTATTTAAAAACCATTCATTATTAGCTGCTGAAGTTGGGCTGCATTCCTCTATAAGATAATATCCTGGAATGCAATATAGAGAATTCATCATAACTGTTTTATTAAGAACTGGTTTTCTTGAAATATATTCATTAATACTCCATGTTCCAGCAATAATGCAAAGCTTATCTTCATCTGTAATATCCATAGCAATGGCGCAGGCATCAATATCAAACATTCCTGCTGCCACCGGTGTTCCCTCTGCTAAGCCTGTTTTTTTACTTGCTTCTGCTGTAATATATCCTGATATATCTGTTGAATATTTTAGTGGAGGAAGTTTATCATAAATATCTTCTAAATGAAAAATTTTTAATAGTTCTTTATCATACTTTTCATCAATAATATTTACAAAATTTGAGCCTGAAATATCTGTAATTTCAGCATTAGCTTCTCCTGTAAGTCTATATCTAATATAGTCCTTAACCCCAAATATCCATTTTGTATTTTCTATTACTTCTGGATTATTATCTTTTAACCAGCTAACAAGAGACACTGGCTGACAAGCTAAAATTCTTTGACATGTCCTTCCAAAAATTTTGGCTGCTGTCCCATCATTATTCCACTTTTCGGGATACATATAGGCTCTTGTATCTGTTGATACAATGCCCTTATAGGCTGGTTTGTTATCTTTCCCCCATAGATAAAGTCCTTTCCCATGGCCTGAAAGAGAAACTCCTAAAATTTCACTAGGTTCAATACAAGATTTCTCTATCACATTTCTCAATACTCTACAATTAGCCTCCCATAAAACATCCATATCCCTTTCTGTACGACCTTCTCCAGAATTAATTAGTTCCACTTGCTCATATGCAGTAGCTACTGTAGTGCCATCTATATGAAAAATAACTGCTTTTATATACGTACCGCCATTATCCAAACCCAATAAATATTTTCCCATTATAGCCTCCTTTTTATAGTAGTTATTAAAATACTAATTCCTATAAATTATCTAGCTTCTATATCCCATGAATTCATATTTATTTTGTAGTCTATATAAAAAACCTGCTGCTACATATAAGTGGGAACTGTAGCAGCATATAACTTTCTCATTTGTATTAGATTTTTAAATCATTTATTTCACTCATATTAATTTTTAGGTTTAAGTAAAGACTTTTATATATATCAAAAATTTTATTATATAACTTTGTATTCTCTAGATTTGGCTCAATGGTATTATCAAATTCTAGCCATTGAGACAATATATTAGGCTCTTGAAAAACTCCAGTTGCCAACCCAGCTAATAGTGCATCTGCTAATGGAGCCTCTACATCATTTTTTATAATTTTTACAGGTCTTCCAGTAACGTCAGCAAAAATTTGTGGCCAAATCTTTGATTTAGAAACGCCACCTACAAGAATTATTTCCTTATTTAAATGTACACCTGTTCCAGCAACCATTTCCATATTATGCCGTAGAGAATAGGCAACTCCCTCCATAAAGGCTTTAAACAAGTGTCCTTTATTATGCATAAGACTCAACCCAATTATAGTACCACGAGCTTTGCTATCCCAAATTGGACTTCTTTCTCCCATAAAATAAGGTAGCACAATTAAACCTTCAGAACCTGCTGGTATATTCATAGCCTTCTCTTCTAACAAGGTATATGCGTTAACTCCTGTCTTTTCTTGTTTATCTAATTCTAAGTCTCCTAATGTATCTCTAAACCATCTCACCACAGCTCCTGCAGTAGCAGCTCCTCCAAAAGTATAAATTTTGTTCTTTGAATCTATAGTATGAGGCATACTAACTAAACTCTTTGAAAGGTTAGGTTTTTCTGTTACAAATCCCCAACACATAGATGTACCAGTCATAGCTACATGATTGCCCTCATTAAAAGCTCCTGCCCCTACCGTAGCAACTGGTGCATCAACACCACCGCAGATTACCGGTATTCCAATTTTTAAGCCTGTCTTTATAGCAACTTCCTCTGTAACTCCGCCTACAATCTCAGTACATTCTACAAGTCTTTCTGGGAAAAACTTTAATGGTATTCCTAACTTCTCTAGCATGTGGGAAGACCAATTTCTTTTCTTTAAATCGTATACTCCCCCAATATTTCCTGCTGAAGAATGGTCTACAGCTACTTCTCCAGTTAATTTATAAACTATATAAGAAGCTGGCGGTAAAAGGTATTGTATTTTATCCCATATAGGGAGATTATTCTTCATCCAAAGGATTTTAGTAAATCCAAAGTATGAGTTTACGGAGTTACCTGTTATTTCAAACAGCTCATCAAGATCAATGTTTTTTTCTACCCATTTTGCTTCCTTTTCAGCTCTGCGATCCATCCAAATTAAGCAGGGAGCTAAAGGATTCATATCTTTATCTACTGGGATACCAGACCCACCATATAAGCTGCTTATTGATATACCTTTTATATCTTCAGCACTAATATTTGCCTTACCAACAACCCCTTTAATGGTTTCAAAGGTAGCATCAACCCAAGGTTCAGGCCATTGTTCTGCCCAGGAAGGCTTTGGTGTCTCAACATC
>JAYFRK010000485.1:0-2220 GCA_034925975.1 Clostridium sp. | reverse complement strand
ACAACTAAAGAAGCAGAAGCAAAATTTAGAGGATAAGGTGAATGAGCTTCAAACACAAATAAAAAATTATGAAACGGCGGCTACTACTGTTAATTAAATATCTCGAGAAATAGCAAAAAAACTTCAAGATACTAGAATTATTACTGGAAGCGTAAATGTAGAAGGTGAAGGAGTTATTATATACTTAACACCTCAAAATGAAATTTTTGGTAACGCCGGTGAAGGACCTGCTATAATAGATACTGATTTAATTAAAATAGTAAATGAATTAAACGCTGCTGATGACGAAGCAGTTTCTATTAATGACATAATGATAACTGCAAGAACAGGCATAAGAAGTGCTAGCAATTATATTATTATAAATGAAGAGAGAATTTCTCCTTATAAAAGAATTACAATAAAAGCAATAGGAAATAAAACTAATTTAAAAAAAGCTTTAGAGTTTCCAGGAGTCCTAGATACAGGAGCTAATGGATTTAACATAAAATATGAAGTATCTGACAAAATTGAAATAAAAAAATACAATGACAACTTTAAATTTCAATATGCAAAACCTATTAAAAATGACTAGAGGTGTTATAGATGGTTATATTTATCGGACTTTTAATTGGAACAATTATAGGAATGTTTTGGAATATTAACATACCTATGAAATTTTCTCCTTATATATCAGTTGCAATTTTTGCTTGCCTAGATTCTGTATTTGGTGCTTTAAAAGCATCTATGGATAAAAAATTCAGGGCTGATGTATTTATTTCAGGCTTTTTTGGGAATGCTGTATTAGCAGCAGCACTAACATATTTAGGAGATAAATTAGGTATGCCTATATATTTAGCAGCAATAATTGTTTTTGGAGAAAGAATATTTAATAATTTCGCATCTTTAAGGAGGTTATTGCTTGAAAAAGCAAGATCTCATCAGTGAGGTGATTAGATGAAAACAAATGAAGCTACCATATTTGTTTTTATAGCTTGTATAATAATTGGAATATTAATCTCAACTAGTATGAACTTTAAAAAAGTAAATAATGAAGTATTCTTAACTCCAGCAGAATATCAAGAAGCATATGAATCTACTAGTAAGCTTAATAAAGACATTAAAGCATTATCTGAAAAATATTATCAATACTATTCAAAGCTACAAAACTATAAAGAAAATCCTAATAATAAGGGCAACGTTTTAAGTGAAATAAATAAAGAATTATATGACAATGAAATGGCACTAGGCTATATAGATATTGAAGGAGAAGGAATTGAAATACATTTAGATGATGCAACAAGTCAATCTCAAGGAGAAGTTGTAGATCCTAATGAGTGGTGGGCTCAAACTGTACATGATAATGACATAGTTATTTTAATAAATGAGCTTAAAATTGCTGGAGCTGAAGCTATTTCCTTAAATGGCCATAGAGTTACAGATAGATCTAATATCCTTTGCTGGGGAGTGTTCATTGAAGTGGATGGTGTAAAGATACCAGCTCCTTTTGAAATAAAGGCAATAGGTAATAAAGAAAAACTGTACAGTTATATGGTAGCCGATGGAGGCTATGCTTCATTCTTAAAAATTAGGGGAAATATAAATGTATCTGTATCTAAAAAGGATAATGTAAGAATATTAGCTAATGATAGAAAAATAGATTATAAATATGTGAAAGAAATAAAAAGCAAAAAAACTAAATAACTTGTAAGGAGACGATGAGATTGTCTATTGAGGCTAGAATAAATAAAATAATTAATGAAATCCCTGAAAATGTAAAGCTTATTGCAGTTTCTAAAACTAGAACTTTAGATGAATTAGAAGAAGCTTATAATGCAGGTTCAAGAGATTTTGGAGAAAATAAGGTTCAAGAATTGGTAGAAAAATACGATGAATTCCATAATGATGTAAGATGGCATTTTATTGGACATCTCCAAAAGAATAAAGTAAAATATATAGTAGGCAAAGTATTTCTTATTCATTCATTAGACAATACTGGACTTTTAAAAGAAATTGAAAAAAGATATTCTATGAATAGTGAAATTGCTACTGTATTAATACAGATAAATATTGGTAGAGATCCAAACAAATCAGGTATTCTATTAGAAAATCTAGAAGAGCTTATAGAAGCTTGTGAAAATTGTAAAAATGTTAAGGTTAAAGGTCTTATGACAGTAATTCCAAAAGGAGATGAAGTAAGCAATAGGAAATATTTCAAAAATATGAAGGAAATATATGATTCTT
>JAYFRK010000488.1:0-8329 GCA_034925975.1 Clostridium sp. | reverse complement strand
ATGAATCTTTCCATGCACTGTATGGATAAACTCCAAGTGAAACTTCAAGACATCCTGTAGCATTTGAAATTACTGCTTGGTCCTCTTCTTTTATAGCTTTTAAAATCCATTTAACTACCATTGGAGCACCACAACCAGCACACATTCTATGTCCGCCAGTTATTCTATCTTGGACATTAGTTAATTCCTTTAATGTTGCCATTTAGAGCACCTCCTATTCTCTTACTTCTAAGTAATTATATCTTGAGTATTTGCCTGTTTCAACTGCATTTTGTAATGCATCGTATACTTTTTCTATACTGCTAACTTTAACGTCTCTTCCGCCTAATCCGTAGATGAAGCTCATTATTACTTTATTGTCTACTCTTCCATATAGAGAACTTACAACGTCAGTAAATAATGGACCACCATTTCCTGACATGCCTTCTGCTTTATCCATTATAGCTACAGCTTTAACATTCTTAAGAGCTTCAGCAATTTCTTCACCTGGGAATGGTCTGAATAATCTTATCTTAAGAAGTCCTGCTTTAACGCCTCTATCTCTTAAATCATCAACAGCTCTCTTAGCTGTTCCAGCTGATGATCCTATGATAATTATAGCGTATTCAGCATCATCTAATCTATATTCTTCAAATAAGCCGTATTTTCTTCCTGTTAATTCTTCATATTCTTTAGCTACTTCTAAGAATACTTTTTTAGAGTTCATTAAACCTTCTAATTGTTGTCTCTTCATTTCGATATATACATTTTGAAGAGCTAATGCACCTATTAATTTATTTTCTTTTCCAAGAAGACCGTCTCCAGTTCTCATGTTTTCTCCAACGAAATTTTGAACGTCTTCATTATTTAACATATATAAGTTTTCTACAGCGTGAGATGTGATAAATCCATCATAACAAACTAGAGCAGGAGTCATAACATCTTTATGTTCAGTTACTCTTACAGTTTGAATGAAGTTGTCATATGCTTCTTGAACATTTTCAGCATAAATTTGGATAAATCCTGTATCTCTTTCACCCATTGTATCTGAGTGATCATTGTGTATGTTTATTGGAGCAGATAATGCTCTGTTTACTGCAGCGATTACTAATGGAAGTCTATCTCCTGCAGCTATATATAACATTTCGTGCATAAGAGCTAATCCGTTTGCAGAAGTTGCAGTGAAAACTCTTGCTCCTGCTGCTGATGCTCCTATACAAGCACTTATAGCACTGTGTTCTGATTCTACTGGTACAAATTCACTTGTACATTTTCCATTTGCTTTAAATGATGAAAAATATTGTGGAACTTCTGTTGATGGTGTTATAGGGAATGCAGCCATTACATCTGGATTGATTTGCATCATTGCTGTTGCAACTGCTTCATTACCACTTAAACTTTTTCTTAATTGTTCAGCCTTTGCCATTATTCTTCCTCCTTCCTATTCTTCTAGTACAAAGTCTAATGCGCCAAATTTACATTGCGCTGTACAAACTCCGCAACCTTTACAGAAATCGTAATCTATTCCTACCATTTTTCCGTCTTTAACTTCTATTGACATATCAGGACATACAGCCCAACACATCATACAATGTTTACATTTATCTTCATGCCAAACTGGCTTCATTGATCTCCAGTCACCAGTTTTGAATTCTGCAGCATTACCTGCATCTAGAACTTCTCCACCTATTGGATATTCATGCCACTTTGTTTCTGGAGTTATGTTCATTCTTTTACTCAATTCCCTTCACCTCCTGAAGTGATCTCTTAAGAGCTTCCATGTTCTTTGGAATAACATCAGGTTTGTTAGCAAATTTATGACTAAATGAATTTTCCATGTCTTTTACAAATTGTTCTTCTGCTAATACTCCGCTTACTTTAACTACTGCTGCAAGCATTGGTGTATTAGGGAAGTTAGCGCCTAATACTTCTTCTGAAATACCTTTTGCGTCTATTGTATATACTTTTCCTTCATATCCTTTTAATTCAGGTCTGATTTCATCTGGTGTCTTTTTAGTATTGATTATTATAGCTCCCTCTTTCTTTAATCCTGCAGGACAAGGTACTGATTTTAATAAAGTTTCGTCAACTACAACAACATACTCTGGTTCATAAATATTACTATGAACTCTTAATGGAAAATTAGCTATTCTGTTATACGCAGTAATTGGAGCACCCATTCTTTCTGGACCATATTCAGGGAAACCTTGAATATCCATTCCAGTATTAAAAGCAACTTCTGCTAAAAGCAATGAAGCTGTTTTGGCACCTTGTCCACCGCGGCCATGCCAACGAATTTCAACTAATCTCTTATCCATTAGTTTTTTCCTCCCTTCACCCTTTTAAAATATTCTTTCTTAAGCACTGTTTCAGTGCTGCTATATAACAGCCTTCAAAAACCTTTACTGTTATAGTACAATTTTGAACAATGACTGTAATAGCATTGATTTTGTATTAATTTTTAACGTTTTCAAGGTATAACAACCTCTTAAAAATATTGTAACAGATATAATGCAGATATGTCAAGTTAAACATAACTTGACATATCCATAATTTTTATATTTATTTTTTCATTTACATTTATTCTAAATTATACTGCTTCTGATTCAGATTCTGCTTCCCAGTTCCAAGGGTTCTTTTTAATTATTCCATCAGCAAATGGTATGAATATAGATACTACTGCTGATATGATAAGAAGGTGTATATACCAAACTAGAGGAAGTACTTGGAACGGAGTAACTGCTCCTTTAGCAAAGCTTAATAATATTAACATTTGAGCTCCATAAGGTATAATTCCTTGCATTATACAAGAGAAAGTATCTAATAAAGATGCACTTCTACGAGGGTCAACTTTATATTTTTGACACATTCTTTTTGCAATTGGTCCATTTATTATGATAGCAACTGTGTTATTAGCAACTGCTGCATCTGTTAAAGCAACAAGTGCTGCTATACCAGCTTCTGCTGACTTTTTGCCTTTTATCATCTTTTGAATTTTATCTAATAAGAATTGAATTCCGCCTGCTTCTGTTACCATGGCAGCAAGTCCACCAGTAAGCATTGATAGTAAGAATATATCTATCATTCCTTTAAATCCTTCAAATACTTGTTGTGAAAATGTTAATACAGTTAAGTTACCATATGCTAGTCCTATTACACCTGAAAGTATAGTTCCACCTGTTAATACAGCGAAAACATTTACTCCAGCTAGTGATAATACTAATACAAATATATATGGTAAAACTTTTATTATATTGTAATCATAAGTTTGCATTGCAGGTATAACTTCTGGCTTTCCAAGAATGAATAATAATACTAATGTTATGATTGCTGCTGGTGCTGCTATAAATATATTTACTCTAAATTTATCTCTCATTTCACAACCTTGTGTTCTTGTGGCAGCGATTGTCGTATCTGATATTACTGATAAGTTATCACCAAACATAGATCCACCTAATACAGCTGCTAATGTTAATGGAAGTGAAAGTCCTGCTTTTTGTGCTAATCCTACTGCTATTGGAGCTACAGCTACTATAGAACCAACTGAAGTTCCTGTAGAAAGTGATATAAAACATGAAATTAAGAATAATCCTGCTACTATATATTGAGATGGTATATATGTCAAGCCAAGGTTTACTGTTGAATCAACTCCACCCATAGATTTAGAAACTGCTGCAAAAGCTCCAGCTAATAAATAAATAGTACACATTATAATTATGTCTGGGTTTCCGCATCCTTTTACAAAAGTATCAAACTTTTCGTTTATACTTCCTTTTAAAAGAAGAAATGCTACTACGATACCACAGAATGCTGCAACTGGTGCTGGAAATTGATAGAACGCCATTTCTACTCCTCTTGATTGAAGAATTACTCCACTACCAAGATAAATTGCAACGAAAACTACAAAAGGAATTAGTGCTAGACCACTTGATAAAGGTTTTTTCGTTTTATTTTCCACAATTACTCCTCCTAATAAATACTTTTTTTCTTTTTTTTTACTTATTTGTTTATTTTTATGAAAAGGTTTTCAGTTCTAAATTTTAAAAAGACAGATAATGCCTAAATCTTTCAGATAAATATCATTTATTCTATAACTATAAAAGAATTTGTATTCTTTTATAGTTATAGAATTTATTAATTAAATTACAAATTAAACTTTTATACTACTTTACGATTAAATCTAAAGCTTGTTTTAAATCTGCAATTATATCTTCAGCTGTTTCAAGACCAACTGATAATCTAACTAAGCCTTCACCAATTCCTGCTGCTGCTCTTTCTTCTGGAGTGTATGGTGAGTGAGTCATAGAAGCTGGGTGTTGAATTAATGTTTCTGTATCTCCTAAACTTACTGCTAAGCTAGCTAATTTAACACTATTCATAACTACTCTTCCTTCTTCTACTCCACCTTTAAGTTCGAAAGCAATCATAGCTCCTGGTAAGCTCATTTGTTTCTTAGCTAATTCATAGTATTCAAAGCTCTTTAATCCTGGATAGTAAACTTTTTCTACTGCTGGATGAGTTTCTAAGAATTCAGCAACTTTCATAGCGTTTGCACAGTGTTTTTCCATTCTTACTTCTAATGTCTTCATACCTCTGATGATTAAGAAAGCATTAAATGGGCTCATAACTGCTCCAGTCATGTCTTTTACTCCAAATAATCTTACTTGGCTCATGAATTCTGCTGAACCAATAGCAAATCCTGCGATAACGTCTCCGTGTCCATTTAAGTACTTAGTTGCTGAGTGAACAACAACATCAGCTCCAAGTGATAATGGTCTTTGAATATATGGAGTGTTGAATGTGTTATCAACAAATACCATACATCCTTCAACTTCGTGACCTATTTTAGCTACTGCTTCGATATCAGTAACTTTTAAAGTTGGGTTAGCAGGTGTTTCTAAGTAAACAACTTTAGTGTTAGGTCTCATAGCTTTTCTAACTTCTTCTAAGTTTGTAGTATCTACAAATGTAACATCTATTCCAAATCTAGTTAATCCGTGATTTAATAATGCAAATGTACATCCATAAAGTGTATCAGATGCAACTACGTGATCTCCTGCTTTTAAAGCAGACCATAGTGCTGAGCTTATAGCTCCCATTCCTGAAGCTGTTGCAACTGCTGCTTCTCCGCCTTCTAACATAGCAACTTTATCTTCTAATTCTGTGCATGTTGGGTTTCCAAGTCTTCCATATATATAACCTGCTTCTTGTCCAGCAAATCTTCTTCCGCCTTGTTCTGCTGAATCAAATATAAATGTTGAAGTTTGGTATATTGGTGTAGCAAGTGATCCAAATTGAGCGTCTTTTACATGGCCTCCGTGTACAGTTTTAGTTCCAAATCCCATGCCTGTCATGTGTTCTTTGTTCATTTTAACTCCCCCTAGTACAATTTATTATTTACGATCTTTACGTTAATATATTTAGCAATTATGATGCCAACTTTTATAATTGTCGAAAACTTTTTCAAACCCCTCATTATATGGTAGTTTTTAAAGGTTAAAAATAAACAAAGAAATTAAACCGGTTAATGTGTAAACATTTACACCCACTTTTCATGAAATTGTGTAAAAATTTCTTTCCAACTGTAAATTATTCGTTCCATTTTATATTATATTTGTTCATTTTATTTATTATAGTCGTATGGGATACCCCTAAAGCTTTTGCTGTTTTTCGACAAGTTTTATTTTTCTTTAAAGTTTTTATTATGGCTTCTTTTTCAGAAATTTCGACTATATCTTTCAATTTCAGATGGCTTTCCTCTTCTACATTTTTCACTTTTTTTATATTTTCTTGTCTTATATCTATAATTAGGTTATCAGGGCCTAACAAATCCCTATTACACAAATTCATAGCTCTTTCTATAACATTTTGAAGTTCTCTAATATTTCCCGGCCAATTATACTGCATAAGCTGATCAATAAATTCTAATTGTACTCCGAGAATTTTTTTATCTAATTTTCTATTTAATTTATCTATAAAAAATGTAACTAAACTTGGTATATCCTCTACTCTTTCTCTTAAAGGTGGAAGATATATAGGTAAAACATTTAATCTATAATATAAATCCTGCCTAAATTCTCCCTTTTCAACCATTTCTTCTAAGTTTCTGTTGGTTGCGGCGATTATTCTAACATCTACCTTTTCTTCTTTTGTACTTCCTATTTTTCTTATAACTCCTTCTTGAAGTACTCTCAAAAGTTTAGCCTGCAGCATTAAAGACAATTCTCCAACTTCATCCAAGAACAGTGTACCTTCATCTGCTTCTTTAAAAAGTCCTTCTTTTGTACTAACAGCACTTGTGAAACTTCCTTTTTCATATCCAAATAGTTCGCTTTCAATTAGATTGTCTGGTAATGCTGCACAGTTTATAGCAACAAAATTTTTATTTGCTCTATCACTTAAACTTTGAATAGCTCTTGCAAAAAGTTCTTTTCCTGTTCCACTTTCACCTCTTAATATAACAGTAGAATTTCCTTTAGCAACTGCTCTTACAATATTTTTTACTCTTTCAATAGGTGTACTATTACCTATAATTCCTTTAAAAGCTCCTTCATCTGTAGATGAAACTATATTTGCTATTTCCATAGCTTTTTTCATGTCTCTGATAGATGAAACCATACCTATAATATTATTGTTGTCATCCTTTACAGCTCTTCCACTTGTAAAATAATGACTTTCACCTCTATCTGTTTTTATTTTAACTTCTACATTGTCATACTCTTGGCCACTAATTAAAGCCTTTACCATTGGAGGATCTTTGATTATTTTTCTTATATCCTCACCAAGAATGTCTTCCTGTGTATAATGAAATATATTCTCGCAGTAATTATTAAATATTTCTACTTTTAAGTTTTTGTTTATATACACAATACCATCATCTACCGAGTTAATTACAGCTAAAAGTTTTCTTTGATTTTTCTCATATTCAAGAAGTCCAACTTCTCTTATATCATCTACACCACCAATACTTTTCAATTCAGACTTCAATAACTCTTTTTTATTTTCATGTATTTTATTTATTTTTGCATAAACTCTATGAGGAAATACTTCTAAAGATACAAGGTCTATATTTAATTTATAAATTTTTTCTAACATCTCTAAAGTAATTCCCATTCTATCTTCTGCAATTATCTCAAGTCTAATAAATTGTTGCATATTATACACCTCCTCCTAAAGATATATCCTTAATTACGGTGATATTTTATAACTTTATTTATTGAAATTAGAGATAAAATGGTCATACCACCAAAAAAAATAAAGATAGCATACGTTTACTTTTCCGCATTTCATATGGATTCTAAGATGAATACGGCAAGTCATAAGTATGCCTAATAAGTCTACTAAATAATATTTTACCTATTGCAAAGAATTTTTACAACTATTTAAATTATGTAAACAATGGGATTAATAATTTACTATCTATATATTATCCATATGATTTATACTATTTTACAAAAACAATTTAAAAATAATTAAAAATATAACACCAGGAATTCCAAAAAAGCCGGCTATTAGCGCAGTCCATGGATTTATACCTATGCTTAATCCAAAATATCCTCCTATAAAATTTACTATTAATAACAATATTGCTCCTAAAACAGCATTAACGACTAATTTGAATAAGATTTTTAGTGGCCATGCTAATAATTTTACCATTATGAATAATAATACAATTCCCCCTATAAAATATGCTATATAATCCATGTTACCCCTCCATATAAATCTTTTTTTATATTATATTCTTTTAATTTAACTACTATTAACATTTAAAGCCTATATAATATAATAAAAATTAAAACTCTAGTTTTATGTTTTCAGATATAGTCATAAAACTAGAGTCTATTAAATCTTTTTAAAGTTCCACTCTTCCCTCTAGAGCTTTAGAAAGTGTCACCTCATCTGCGTATTCTAAATCTCCGCCTACAGGAACACCATGTGCAATTCTAGTAACTTTTACCCCAAGAGGTTTTAATATCTTTGATATATACATAGCTGTAGCTTCACCTTCAACATTAGGATTAGTGGCTACTATAATTTCTTTTACATTTCCATTTATTCTTCTAATAAGTTCTTTTAATTTTATGTCGTCTGGTCCCTTTCCCGCCATTGGAGATATTACACCATGCAATACATGATAGGTACCATTATACTCTCTAACTTTTTCTAAAGACATAATGTCTTTTGGATCTTCAACTACACATATAGTAGTTTCATCTCTATTGGGATTAGAACAAATAGCGCAAGGATCTTTATCTGTATAATTTCCACACACTGAACAATATTTTATAGTACCTTTAGCTTTGATTAAAGCATTGGCAAAATCATTCACTTCTTCTCTTGGTAGATTTAA
>JAYFRK010000447.1:0-9709 GCA_034925975.1 Clostridium sp. | reverse complement strand
TTATTAATTGGAAGGATATAGGTTTGCTGTATCAAAACAAATTTACATTGTAGCATTATTTTACAATGTATCAAAAAACAAAACAGGAGGTAGGGTATGAGTCAATTAATTTTTAACGGAATTGTTACTGGAAGTCTTTACGCTCTTGCAGCTTTAGGACTTGTACTAATTTTTAAGACATCTGATATTGTTAACTTTGCTCAAGGTGAGATGGCTATGTTTTTTACTTTTATAGCTTTTACGTTATTAAGTCGTAGTATGCCATACTTTGTAGCATTTATTTTAACATTAATTTTTGCTGGGGTTATGGGGTTTATAATTCAAAGGACAATAATAAGGCCACTAGGAAGTGCTTTAATCAGTGCCATGATAGCAACATTAGGACTTATAATGATAGTAAACGGGCTTGCTGGAAATATATTTGGGTTTGATGTTACAGCATTTCCTAAAATGATCAATGCAGAAAATGTAAAAATCGGATCTGTAACAGTAGATTTAAATAGCTTAATAGTAATAATAATTACAATAGCTATTATGATGGCATTATTCTACTATTTCAAATACACAATGAGTGGACTTGCTCTTCGTGCAGCAGCTCAAGACCCAAAAGCTGCAAAATTGATGGGTATATCAGTAGAAAGAGTTATAACTTTAACTTGGATTATAAGTGCTATGTTAGCGGGAATTACAGGAATATTAGTAGCACCAACAACTAATTTAAGTGTAGGTATGATGGCTGATGTTCATTTAAAATCTTTCTGCGCTGCAGTACTTGGTGGGTTCAACTCTTTCATAGGACCTTTAGTAGGAGGTCTTGTATTAGGAGTATCCGAGAACTTATTTGGTAAGTTTGTTTCAATTTCTTGGAAATCAGTATTCACTTTTGCTTTAATAATAGTGATGCTTGTAATTAAACCAAATGGTTTAGTTGGAACTAAAGTTAGGAAGAAGGTGTGATGACATGATAAAAAGGCATTCTAAAAGTTTAATCTTCTTATTAATAGTTATTCTAATTCCTTTAGCACTACAATTGGCAGGGATACCTATTCCTACTAGCAAGATGACATTAATACAAATTTCATGTATATATGCTATTGTAGCTATTGGATATAATATACTTCTTGGATTTGGTGGGCAAATTTCTCTTGGTCATGCATCTTTCATGGGTTTAGGAGCTTATATAACAGGAAGACTTATGGTGTCTTACCATATGAATTTTATAATAGCTATTATAATAGCTGCGCTAATAAATGCTATTCTTGGATTCTTATTAGGATTACCTGCATTAAGGCTTGAAGGTAACTACCTTGCAATAGCAACTTTAGGATTTGGCGTTGCTATGTTAAAGGTTTTCGAAGAATGGACAGCGTTTACAGGTGGACATTCAGGATTAGTTGGAATTCCCGCTGCAACCTTATTTGGATTTAAGTTTTCAACAAAGTTATCAAAATATTATTTAATTTTATTCTTTTTAGTAGCGGTTATAATAGCTGCACATAACTTATTAAAAACTAAACCAGGAAGAGCTCTAACTGCTATAAGAGACAGTGAAATTGCAGCAAGCTCAATGGGAGTAAATATAGCTAAGTATAAAACAATAGCGTTTATTGTAAGTGCAGTTTACGCAAGTATAGGTGGAAGTTTAATGGCTATAATAGACCGCCAAGTATTTGCCAATGTATTTGGAGTAAGTACATCCTTGAACCTTCTTGCTATGATAGTTATAGGTGGTATTGCATCTATACCAGGTTCAATAATAGGAGCATTCTTTATAACGCTTATTCCAGAATATCTAAAAGTAATACCAGTTGTTAATGCTTCCTATATACTAACAGGTGTCCTTTTAATTCTTGCAGTTATGTTCTTCCCTTATGGTATTGTTCAAATTATTAACAAGATTAAGTCCATGATAGTGGGAAAAGGGAAAAGTGAGAATATAGCTGGAAAGGAAGGTGCATAAAATGGCAGAAGCATTGTTATCAGTAAAAAACCTTTCAATTGCGTTTGGAGGACTCAAGGCTGTAGATGGTTTGACTTTTGAAATAGAAAAAGGTCAAATATACGGACTTATTGGCCCAAATGGTGCAGGTAAGACTACAGTGTTCAATATGATTAGCCAAATATATAAACCAGATACTGGTGATGTAATATTTGATGGAAAAGATTTGAAGAAACTAAATGTTCACGATATAATAGAAGCTGGAATAGCCAGAACATTCCAAAATGTTGAACTTTTTAAAGGAATGACAGTTTTAGACAATCTTTTAGTTGGTCAACATTATAAAACAAAGTATTCAACAATAGAGAGTATATTTTTAACTAGAAAGGTTAGACGAGAAGAAGAAAGAGTTAGAAAGAATGCTATTGAAATATTAGAATTCTTAGGAATCTCTCAATATGCTTATAATCCAGCAGGTATGCTCCCTTATGGAGTTCAAAAGCTTATAGAACTTGCCCGTGCATTGGTTGCAGAACCAAAACTTATAATATTAGATGAACCTGCAGCTGGTATGAATGACACAGAAACTAAAGAGCTTTCAGACAGAATAAAAATGTTAAGAGATAAGTTCAACATAACTGTTTTAATGATAGAGCACGATATGGGATTAGTTATGAATGTATGTGATAAGCTTACAGTATTAAATTTTGGTAAGAAAATTTCGGAAGGTACTCCAAAAGAAGTTCAGAATGATCCTATTGTTGTAGAGGCATATTTAGGGGAGGGAGTAGAATAATGCTAAAAATAAACAATCTTCAAGTTAGCTATGGTGCTATAAAGGCAGTTAAAGGTATAGACTTAGAAGTTAAAGAAGGCACTATAGTAAGTATATTAGGCGCAAATGGAGCAGGAAAAACATCTACCCTTCACGCTATATCAGGACTCGTATCAAAAGCAGGTGGTACTATACAGTTTCAAGGAAATGATATAACTGGTTTACCAGCAGAAAAAATAGTTCCTCTTGGAATAATTCAGTGTCCAGAGGGAAGGAGGGTTTTTCCACAATTAACAGTTGAGGAAAATCTTAAAATAGGTTGTTACAGTAGAAAAGATAAAAATTTTAAAGATGACTATGATAGAGTATACAACCTTTTCCCAAGACTTAAAGAGAGAAGAAAGCAAATGGCTGGAACACTTAGTGGTGGAGAACAACAAATGCTTGCTATAGGAAGAGGTCTTATGGGGAGACCTAAGTTATTTATAATGGATGAGCCCTCTTTAGGACTTGCACCAATAATAGTTAAAGAAATATTTGAAACAGTACAACAAATAAAAAAAGAAGGGGTTACAGTACTCCTAGTTGAACAAAATGCATTCCAAACAATTAAAATATCAGATTATGTATATGTATTAGAAACAGGAAAAGTTACATTACATGGACCAGCAGAAGTAATTCGAAATGATGAAAACGTTAAAAAATCTTATTTAGGTGGTTAAAATAAATTTTAAAAATTTATTTAAATAAATACTTACTATAAGGGGGAGAAAAAATGAAAAAGAAATTATCTCTTTTGTTAACGACTGTTTTAGCTATTTCCTTATTAGCTGGATGCGGCAACAAAGAAGCTGCAACAAATACTAAACCAGAAGAAGGAAAAAAAGAAGTTAAGTTAGCACAAGGTGTTAGTGACACTGAAATTAAAGTTGGTACAATAATAGCTTCTTCAGGAAACTTTGCTATGGTTGGTCAACCAATGCTTAAAGGTATGCAAGCATACTTTAAAATGGTTAATGATGCAGGTGGAGTTAATGGCAAAAAAATCAATTTAATTGCTAAAGATGATGGTTTCCAACCAAACATGGCAGTTCAAAAAGCAGAAGAATTATTAGAAACAGATAAAGTATTCGCTATAGTTGGACAATTAGGAACTCCAGGATGTTTAGCAACAATTCCTAAGTTCCAAGAAGCAGGAATCCCTGCAGTATACCAAGGAACTGGAGCAGGTAAATTTTCAACATTAAAAGGAAATTACTTCCCAGTACAACCTAACTATATTTATGAAGGACACTTATTAATATCTTATGCCTTAGAACAATTTAAACCAGCTAAGATAGCTATCCTATATCAAGAAGATGATATGGGTAAAGATGAGTTATCAGGTGTTGAAGATCAATTAAAGAAACTAGGCAAAGAATCTTTACTAGTTGCAAAGGTTCCATTTGCACCAACAGACCTTGACTTTACATCACACATTCAAAAAGTTGCAGAACAAAAACCAGATGTTACAATAATAGCTGGTATGCAAGCAGCAACTCCTCTTATTTTAAAGCAAGCTAAAGCATCAGGGCTTAAAACTCAATTTATGACTTCATATGTTAATGCTGATCCAACAGTTATAAAGAATTCAGCTGGTGGAGCTACTGGTTTAGTAATGCCTGCATGGGTTAATATAGTTGATACTAAGGATGAGAAGGTTAAAGAATACTTTGATACTTATAAAAAATACAATCCAAATGATAATCCAAATGCATTTACAGCAGCAGGATGGGTTGCAGGGCAAGTATTTGTTGAAGGTTTAAAGAACACTAAAGGTGATTTAAATTGGGAAAACTTTATAAAAGGAATGGAGTCAATAAAAGACTTCAATGGACTTGCTAAAGGTGTAACTTATACACCAGAAAACAGAAATGGTGTACAAAAAATGTATTTCATGAAAGTTAAAGCTGATGGTGCTTTAGAAAAAGTTAGTGATTGGGTAGAGGCTAAATAGTTAAACTATCCTTAGAAAATAGAAGATTTTGTTAATTAATGATTGGAGTGAAAACCAATGCCTAAAATTGACGTAATGAATTACGAGATTAATTATGAAGTACATGGTAATGAAAATGGAGAACCATTAATATTTCTAAATGGAATAATGATGAGCACACTAAGTTGGGCTCCATTTATAGAAGCTTTTTCAGATTACAAAGCAATATTCATTGATTTCTTTGATCAAGGAGCATCAAGTAAAGCTGAGAAGCCTTATACGCAAGATTTGCATGTAGAAGTATTAAAAGAGCTCATAGAAAAACTTAATCTTGGTAAAGTACACTTATTTGGAATCTCTTTCGGTGGAGAGGTTGCAATGAAGTTTGCACTAAAATATCAAGATATGATAGAGTCTCTTATATTATCCAATACAGTAAGTGAAACTAATCCATTGATGCATGATATAGAAGAGATGTGGGACTATGCAGCGAGTACCTACAATGGAAGTGTATTCTTCTACGCTACTATGCCATTTATCTATTCAGCAAAGTTTTATAAGGAAAATATAGAATGGTTAAAAGAAAGAGCTGAATTATTTAAAGATGCATTTACACCTGAATGGTATGATGGATTTAGGAGAGCAATAAGAAGTGCTCATAACTTAAATATTACGGATGAAATTCATAAGATTACTGTTCCAACCTTAATAATGGGGGGGGATCTTGATATTCTGACACCGTTAGAAAATCAGGAGACTATACACAGAAAAATAAAGAACTCAAAAATGGTTATTATGAAAGATGCAGGCCATGGATCTATGTATGAAAAACCATATGAGTTCGCAACAAGTGTTTTAGGCTTCTTAAAAACTTACAATAAACCAATAACAATAAAGTAATTCAAATGGAATATCAAGCCATAAGTGATAAAAAGTATCTTATGGTTTGATATTTTTATTTGCCAAGATTTTATAAAGATGTAGATAATTATTTAAAGTGAATTTTGTATATTTTCTAAAAATTTGTTATAATAACAGAAGAAGATATAAGGGAGATGAAGAAGCTTGGCAAAGTTTTTTAAATCAAAAGAATTTTATAATTTTTGTGATGCAGTTTTCGGTAAACTTCCAATTCCTATAGATGTAATTGAGAATGATGGTACATTAATTTACATAAATAAAGCTTTTGCTGACTTTCTAGATAAAAATAAAGAAAATATAATAGGAAAAAAAGTTGGTGACGTAGATAGAACATCTAGGTTTGTTGATACATTAGAATCAAAGCAGGCAGAAATTGCTTGGAGACACACTTTTGCAAATGGGAAGGATGCTATAGTGCATAGAATTCCCATATTGGATGATGATGGTTCTGTAAGTGGTGGATTTGGCATGGTTTTATTTGAAAATATTTCAGATATGCAAGAAGTAATGGATAGGTATAAAGTTTTAGACAAAGAATTAAGACTTTATAAAAATACTATTGCAAGGCTAAATTCAGCAAAATATAATTTAAATAGCATAATTGGGAGCTCTAATGCTATAGCTAACTGTAAAAATAAGGTAAAAAAGATTGCTAGAGTTAATCTAAATGTTCTAGTTTATGGAGAGAGTGGAGTAGGTAAAGAACTTTTTGCCCATTCTATACATAATGAAAGCAGTAGAAATGATCAACCTTTTGTAAGCATAAATTGTTCTGCAATACCAGAAAATTTAATAGAAGCTGAATTATTTGGATATGAAGAAGGATCTTTTACCGGGGCAAAAAAGGGAGGACATATAGGAAAATTTCAACTAGCAAATGGAGGAACCATATTCTTGGATGAGATAGGTGAAATGCCTCTCCATATGCAGGCAAAACTATTAAGAGTTTTGCAGGAAAGAGAAGTACAACCTATAGGCTCTAAAACACCTGTAAAAATTGATGTTAGAGTAGTTTGTGCAACACATAGAAATATTGAGGAAATGGTTGAAACGGGAGAGTTTAGAGAAGACTTATATTATAGACTTAACGTTTTAACTTTAGAAATACCGCCTCTAAGGGATAGAAAAAAAGATATTCCAGATTTAGTAGACAAGTTTTTAAGTGAATTCTATAAAGAAACGGGAATATACAGGCGTATGCCGGAGAATTGCCTTAAAATATTAAATAATCACAATTGGCCAGGAAATGTAAGAGAACTAAGAAATGTTGTTGAAAAAGTATCTGTTAATGCTGAAAGCGTAGATATTACACCGGAAGACTTCCCTTCATATATGTTAAAGAAAACCGGTAAAGGAAGTAATATAATTGCCAATATGTCTGGGGATTCAGGTTTAAAAGAGATATTAGATTCTGTAGAAAAAGAAGTTATAGTTAGAACTTTAAAGGAATGTAATCACAATAAGAGTGAAGTTGCAAAAAAACTAAATATCCCAAGGGCTTCTTTATATAGAAAAATAGAAGAGTACGGACTAGAATTATAATTGTAACAAAAATATACAGTGTTTCAAATAAGTACAGGATTAATAGATTACCATGTAGCTATTCATCCTGTACTTTGTGCTTTTTTGCATTTTAGACATGGCATGATAATTGCTTCTATTAAGTTTTGGTGAAAGTAATTCAGGAGGTGTTATCATGAGAAAACATGTAGGTATAGTGGGAACTGGCATTTATTTGCCAAAAGCAATAATGACATCAAAGGATATAGCAGATGCAACAAATGGGGTTTGGGCAGAGGATGCTGTTAAGAACAAATTAGGAGTTAATCAAAAGTATATTCCAAGCCCAGGGCTAGAAGATGGAACACAGGAAATGGGAGTTGCTGCAGCTCTTGACTGCTTAAAAAACACTGGTGTAGACCCAATGGAAATAGACGTAATCTTGTGCATAGGTGAGGAATGGAAGGAGTATCCATTAACAACTTCAGGAATTTACATTCAAGAAAAAATTGGTGCAAGAAAAGCTTGGGCAATCGATGTTCAACAAAGATGTTGTACATGTGTTGCTGCAATGAAAATAGCTAAAGATATGATGTTAGCTGATGATGAAATAAACACTGTTATGGTAGTTGGTGGATATAGAAATGGAGATTTTGTTGACTATACAGATAAAGATATGTCAATGATGTATAACTTAGGTGCAGGTGGTGGAGCTATACTACTTAAAAAGAATTATGGAAAGAATGAGCTTTTAGGAACTCACCTAATGTCAGATGGATCATTAGCAAGAGATGCTGGAGTTGAAATTGGAGGTATAGTAAATCCAATAACTCATGAAAACTTAGATGAAGCGTATAAATCATTGAGATTATTAGATGCTAAACATATGAAAGATGCATTAAATTTAGTATCTATGCCAAATTGGATGAATTGTATAGATAGATCACTAGAAAAGTCTGGTTTAACTAGAAGTGATATTGGATACCTTGCTGTTCTTCATTTTAAATATTCTCAACATAAAGGTATGTTAAAAGATTTAGGCTTAACAGAGGATCAATCAATTTATCTAAGCGATTATGGTCATATTGGACAAATAGATCAAATATTATCATTACATTTAGCACTTCAAGAAGGAAAAGTGAAAGATGGCACAGTTATATCTATGATAGCTGCTGGTATAGGATATGCATGGGCTGCAAACGTAACCAGATGGGGTGCAATTCAAGAATAATTAACTAAAGAAAGATAGTCCTAAAGTGAAAATAAGAAATTGGGGGATAGCAAATGAATTATAATGAGCAGTATAAAAACAAACTTATAACAGTTGATGAAGCTCTTTCAAAAGTTCAATCTAACATAGATATAGTTGTTGGACTTGCAGCTATAGAACCTTTCGACTTTTTATCAAGATTACATGAAATTGCGGATAGAGTTGAAAATGTAAGTATTTTGACTTGCCTTAACATGGGAAATTATGAATTCACATCTAATCCAGATATGAAGGGGCACTTTAGAAATACAACATGGTTCTATACTCCAACTACAAGAAGAGCTCATCCATATGGAACAGCAACATATATTCCAAATCATCTTCATTTATCTGCAAGAGATAGGTTGTCATATAAAAAGCCTAATATATTTATTGCAACTGCTACTCCAATGGATAAGCATGGATATTTTAACTTATCACTATCAGCTACTTATGAAAAATCAATGCTTGAAGAAGCTGATATAGTAATGCTTGAAGTAGATCCAAATTATCCAAGAACTTTTGGAGATACAAACGTTCACATTAGTCAAGTTGATTTTGTATATGAAACTGGAAGGCCAATTCCAATATTCCCATACGCGCCATCAAGTGATAAGGATAGAGCTATTGGAGAATATATTGCTGATCTTATTGAAGATGGCTCCACAATACAACTTGGCATAGGTGGAATACCAAATGCTGTTACAGGAGCTCTTATGAATAAGAAGGAACTAGGAGTTCATACTGAACTATTTAATGATGGTATGGTAGATCTTATAGAAGCTGGTGTTATAACAAATAGCAGAAAAACATTACACAAAGGTGTTTCAATAGCTACAATGGCACTTGGCTCAGAGAAACTTTATGATTTTATAGATCAAAATCCGGGTGTTGCTATAATGAATGGATGTTATGTAAACGATCCATATGTTATTGGACAGAATTATAAACAAGTTTCTATTAATACAACTCTTGAAGTTGATTTAACTGGCCAATGTTGTTCAGAATCGCTTGGAGTAAGACAATTTAGCGGTACAGGAGGTCAAGCTGATACTGCTATAGGTGCTCAAAATAGTATTGGTGGAAAATCAATAATTGCCTTATATTCAACTACAGTTAATAAGAAAACTGGAGAACAAATAAGTAAAATTGTTACAACACTAGCACCAGGTGCTGCAGTTTCTCTTCAAAGAAATGATGTTGATTATGTAGTAACAGAATATGGTGTTGCACGTTTAACTGGAAAGTCAATACTAGAAAGAGTTGATGAATTAATTTCAATTGCCCATCCTGACTTTAGAGAAGATCTAAGAAAAGAAGCAAACAAATTGATGCTTTGGTCGTTATATA
>JAYFRK010000109.1:0-8840 GCA_034925975.1 Clostridium sp. | reverse complement strand
AAGATGGTGTAAAAATAGCATTAGTTGGTCTTGCAACTCCAGAAACAGCCTCTAAGACAAAAGCAGAAAATGTTAAAAACTTAGAGTTTAAAGATCCAATAAAGTCTGCTACAGAATGGGCTAAAGTGGCAAGAGATAATGGAGCTAATGTGGTTATAGCATTAACACATTTAGGTGCTTTTCAAGATAGTAAAACTAAGGAGATTACAGGAGAAGCTGCAGACCTTGCAAAAGCTGGTGTAGTAGATGCTGTAATAGCAGGTCATACTCATATGACAGTATCAGGAAAAGTAAGCGGAGTACCAGTAGTTCAAGCTTATTACAATGGAAGAACTCTAGGAAGACTACAAATAGTTTTAGATAAAGATAATAAACTTGTATCAATAGATCCATCTCTTGATGAATTATACAGGAGAGCTGCAAATACAGTAAAAGAAGATGCCTCAGTTAAAGCAATTGTAGAAAAGTACAAAGAAAAGGTTGGACCAATACTAAACGAAATTGTTGGAACAACTGACAAAGATTTAACTCATGATAAGTCACAAGGACCTTCATTACTTGGTGAATGGACATGTGACGTTATGAAAAAGGCTGCAGGAACACAAATTGCTATAACTAATGGTGGTGGAATTAGAACATCAATTGCAAAAGGCAATATAACTATGGGTAACCTATACGAAGTTATGCCATTTGATAATACACTAGTTACAATGGAACTTAAAGGTTCAGACATAAAAGCTAATATTGAACATGGTATAAATAATAGTAAATATGGCTGGGTACAAGTTGCAGGAGTAAAAGCTGTTTATAATAGTGAAGGAAAAATAACTTCTATAACTCTATTAGACGGAACTCCATTAGATATGAACAAATACTATACAGTAGTTACAAACGACTTTATGATAACTGGTGGAGATGAATATAACTTTAGTGGTGCTAAAAATGTAGTTGATACTTCTGTGCCTATTAGAGATGCAATGGTTGAAACTATTAAAAAGGCTAAGAACCTTTCAGTTACTAAGGTTGGATATTTAACAGAAGGAAATACAAAACCAGAAGTTAAACCACAACCTAAACCAGAATTATCAAATGTATATGTAGTAAAACAAGGAGATACATTACGCAAAATTGCTGATAGATATGGTGTATCTTACAGAGAAATAATAAAGGCTAACGGAATTAAGAATCCAAATATGATATTCCCAGGACAAAAATTCAAAATACCAGGAAAGATAGTTATCAATAATGACACAGTTTATGTTGTAGTTAAAGGTGATACTGTGAAGAGTATTGGAAATAAATTTGGATTAGACTATTCTAAGATAGTTAAGAAGAATAATATTAAAAATCCAAATATGATTTATGTAGGTGAAGAATTAATTATACCTGCAAGCTAAAAATTAATAATATTTTTAGCTTCATAGAGGATAAATAGGTATATACTGATAGGATTAAAACCTTACTTTCGATTAGAAAGTAAGGTTTTCTATATGATGGTTCAGAATTATTAGAAGTATAATCCTAATTTAGGAAGTAGTTTCAATTGGTGTAATGTTTTTTATAGCAGGTTCTGATATAATAGGTGTATAAAGAGGATTCTTGACTTCAGGTGGAGTTTTTTTCTCCACCTGAAGCTTAGAAGCCCTTATCTAGGGACTTAGCAGCCGTTATCTCCCACTTTAGAAGTGGGAGTATTACGGATGGTAGTCATCAGATAAAAAGTTTAGGAGGTAAAAAATGTTCAGCTCAGAAAACTTACTTAACACAATATTACTAATCCCTGGGATATTACTTGCATTCACTCTACATGAATATGCTCATGCTTTGGTTGCATATAAACTAGGAGATAAGACACCAAAATTCCAAGGAAGACTCACTTTTAATCCATTAGCACATATTGATCCTTTGGGATTTATTATGATATTAATTTTCAAATTTGGATGGGCAAAGCCAGTACAAACAAATCCAAGTGCCTTTAAAAATTATTATAAGGATGATTTAAAGGTATCTGTATCAGGGGTAATAGGTAACTTAATTGCAGCTTTAATTTCTTCAATTATATTAGCTTTGATTATAAAAGCACCTATTAGTAATAAAAATCTTGCACTAGTATTATTTAAAATAGCATCTCTATCAATAGAAATAAATTGTGTGTTATTTGTGCTTAATTTAATTCCCATACCGGGATTTGATGGATTCCATATTTTAAGAGACTTATTTCCTAAAGCATTCTATAAAGTTGAGGAACATCTATATAGATATCAAATGATAATACTTCTAATATTTATAGTTCCTATTTTTGGTGGATACGCTATTATTGATCTTATATTAGATGGGCCAGTATCATTGTTGTTTGGTATTTTTGCTAATATTGTAAATTTGATTGCATAATTAATATGAGACAAAACTTGATTTAGTGCATTTTATTCTATATGAAGATTAGAAATAAGATTCAAATTTATAATTAAAAGAATTAATAGCAAGTGAATACATGGTAATGGATAATTGTTGATGGAGGGAAATATGGAAGCTTGGCTTGTACTAAGTAAATTAGCTATATTTATATATATAGCTTTGTCGTCTATCATAAGCAGCATAAATAATGTAGAGTTAGTAGTTTTATTTTTACTTGTTTTAATAGGTCTAAATACGATAATGCATATATTAAAAAATGCTAAGTTTAAAAAAACTTGTGCTGCAGTTTCCATATTCATATCAACTATATGCAGCATATATATAAATCCTATGTTTATTTTGCTATTTCCAATGAATGTATATGAGTTTATGGTTTTAAATAAGCTTGAAGCTTGGATAGGTATATCTATAAATTTTATAGCTTTATTTTTTATAAATATGTCACTTATAAAGGAATATATATTATTATCAGTTCTATCCTATGTAATATGTATACTTTGCTATAACAACTCAGGTAGAATTCTAAGACTCTTAAATGAAAATGACGAATTGAAAAAAAAGAACCATACTTTAAATAAAAATCTAATAAAGGATATGGAATATCAATCACAAATTAAATATATGTCTCAGATTGAAGAAAGAAATAAAATTGCCCAGGAAATACATGATAATATTGGACATACTATTTCAGGAAGTTTAATGCAGCTAGAAGCAGTTAAACTTATTTTGGACAAGGATAGTAAAAGGGCAAAAGATATGCTCCAAAGTACCATAAGTATATTAAGGGAAGGAATGGAGAGTATAAGAGCCACTTTAAGAAATATAAAGCCTCCGTCAGAACAGGTAGGCATAAATAGATTAAAGTTGATGCTAGATGAATTTGAAATAAACAGTGGGGTAAAAACCAATTTGTTTTACAATAAGGGATTGGAAAAAGTATCATATAATTTATGGAGAATAATTAATGATAATGTAAAAGAAGCTTTAACTAATACTATAAAATATTCCAAGGCATCTAGTGTTAAAGTTAAGATTGAAATATTAAATAAGTTTATTAAAGTTGAAGTTAAAGACAATGGTATAGGAAGCTTTAGTATAAAAAAAGGTCTTGGAATAGTTGGAATAGAAGAACGATGTGAAAATGTAAATGGGAAAGCAATAATTGACGGGAGCAATGGTTTTTCTATTATAATGCTATTTCCTATTTAGTAGATTGTACATTTGAAATAGAATAGAAATGACTAATTAAGGAGATGTGTTATGGGGATTAGAGTTTTAATTGCAGATGATGACTCCCTAATAAGAGAGAGTCTTAAGATAATTTTAACTATAGATGAAGAAATAGAAGTGGTTGATTGTGTTGATAATGGACTTAAGGCTGTAGATATATGCTTAAGAAAAAACATAGATGTAGCACTTCTAGATATTAGAATGCCAGTATTAAATGGTGTAGATGCAGCTAAACAAATAACTGAGAAAACAAAGTCTAAAGTGCTAATCTTAACTACTTTTGATGAAGATGATTATATTAAAGCTGCCATTGAACATGGGGCTAGGGGATATATATTAAAGAATAACTCACCAGACAAGATTATCAATGCAATTAGAACAGTATATCTAGGTAATATGGTAATGCAGGATGTAGTTTTGGATAAAATAAAAAATGGCTTAGATGACAAAAAGACAACTATAGATGAAAGCTTATTTACTGAAAGAGAGATAGAGATAATTAAAGCTATTGCAGAAGGTTTATCAAATAGGGAAATTGCATCTAAATTATATATTTCGGAAGGTACGGTAAAAAATTATATAACTAATATTTTATCTAAAACTAATCTTAAGCATAGAACTCAAATAGCTATATACTACTTAACAGGGGATGTAAAAAACATATTATAATTTATATTATGACTTTAGTCATACCAAAGAAGTGACTTTTTCTAGTAAATGAAAAAGCCACTTTTTTATATAATAAAATTAATTAAAAGATTATTTAATTAATAAGGAGATGGTATTCAGTGGAGATAGTAAAGATAGAAAATTTAGTTAAAAGATTTGGAGATGTAACTGCTGTTGATAATATAAGCTTAAGCATAGAAGAAGGAGAAATATATGGGCTCTTGGGACCTAATGGGGCAGGGAAAAGTACAACAATAAATATTATGTGCGGTCTTTTAAGCATGGATAAAGGTAAAATGGAAATTTTAGGAAAGGATGTAAAAAGAGAAGCTGAAATTACTAAGAAAAATTTAGGAGTAGTACCACAAGATATAGCCATATATGAAGATTTAACTGCCTATGAAAATGTTAAATTCTTTGCAAGCCTATATGGATTGAAAGGAGAAGAGTTAAAACAAAGGACAAATGAAGCATTGGAATTTGTAGGTCTTTCTGATAGAGCTAAGCAGTTTCCTAAGGAATTTTCAGGTGGTATGAAGAGAAGACTTAATATAGCTTGTGCTATTGCTCATAGACCTAAACTTATAATAATGGACGAACCTACAGTAGGAATTGATCCACAATCAAGAAACCATATTTTACAGTCAGTAAGAAAGTTAAACTCCATGGGATGTACTATAATATATACAACACATTATATGGAAGAGGTTGAAGTTATTTGTACTAAGATTGGTGTCATTGATCACGGAAAATTAATAGCAGAGGGAACTAAAGAGGAGCTTAAATCAATAGTAACAGATAAAAACAGTATAGAAGTAACTGTAAATGTAATAGATAAAGTTGACGGAGATGAAATAAAGAAAATTAATGGAGTTATTGATGTAAGCGTAGATGACAATAAGATAAAAATAAATTCTTATAAGGAAGTAAACAACTTAGATAAAATAATAATTTATTTTACAAATAATAACATTCAAATAAATAATATAGAGACTAAGAAGACAGATTTAGAAACAGTATTTTTAACTCTTACTGGAAGAAAGTTAAGAGATTAGGGGTGATATTGTGAGAATATTGAGTATAGTTATAAAGGAATTAAAACAAAATTTAAGAGATAGAAAAGCAATGGCATTGATGATATTATTTCCTATTGTTTTAATAGTAATTTTAGGGACAGCTTTTTCAAAAGTTATGGGGGATAATATTGATTTAGGTGAGATAAAGGTTATATATTCAGTTGAAGGAAAAGGAAATGTATCAGAATCTTTTGATGCATTAAAAGAAAGTTTAAAGCAGTATAATGTAAGCTTCACCTATACAGATAATAAGAAAAAGGCCATAGAGGATATGGAAAACTCTGAATACTCTTGTTATGTTGTTTTTAATGAAAATAATAAGGAGATTAAATTATACAAAAATGATAGATATAATTTTAATGCTGGCTTTATAGAAGGAATATTAAATACTTTTGTTCAAAGGTATAACGTTATAAATGAAATTGCAGTTGTAAATCCAAAAGTTATACCTAATATAGTAAAGGATGACAAAGCTAATTTTGTTAGTTTAGAATCTCTAGACAAAAGACATCAGCCAAGGGCAATTGATTATTATGGAGTTACAATGACAACTTTAATAGTAATGTATGCAGCTATGACTGCAGGATATGGAATGAACTCAGAAAGGGTAAGAAATACAATAAACAGAATGTTTGTGAGTCCATTAAGAAAGCAGGAAATATTTGCAGGAAAAGTTATAGGATTTTTGCTAATTACTATGATACAAATAGGAGTAGTGGTTGTGTTCGGGAAGTATGTCATCAAAGTTAATTGGGGAGATAATATAGGAATTATACTGGCAGTATTATCAGCGGAAATAGCAATGTCAATTTCTATCGGGATTGCTGTATCATTCTTTGCTAAAAGTGAAGCAGCTATGACTGGAATATTAAACTTAATTATTCCTATAACTATATTTTTAGGGGGAGGGTATGTTCCCATAGAACAAATAAATAGTAAAGTAATAAGTGGTCTTTCAAAAATGTCTCCAGTTAAATGGATTAACGATTCTATGTTTAATGTAATTTACAGAAATGATTATGGAACTGTAATTCCAGCTATATTAATAAATATTGCAATAGCTCTAGTGCTTCTAGTTTTTGCCTCATTAGCTTTTAGAAGGGAGGAAGTCTAAATGAAGAATGTATTACTTCTAGCATTAAATACTCTTAAGGTTACATTTAGGAAAAAATCTAATATTGTAGTTTATTTAATACTCCCAGTAGTATCTATACTATTTCTAATGAGCGTAACTGTGGGGGATGGAGGCTCCATTGTAAAAATGGGAATAGTGAATAAAGACGGGGGAATTTTATCAAAAAACATGATTAAGTACCTTGAGGACACTGGTAAGTTTAAAGGGATTTCTATAGAGGAAAAAGACATTAGTAATAAGGTGGTAAACAAGAAAGTGGATTTAGCTATTATTATCCCTCAGGACTTTCAAGAGAGTATATATAATAACAACTTTAAACCAATTAGGGTAGTATCTATAAAAGGGGAAGAAGTTACTGCTTGGGTTGAAAATTATACTAATTTATATATAAAAAACCTTCTAGACATAAGTAAAGCATCTAATGGAGATAAAGAAATATTCAATAAAATATATAATAGTTATGAAAATAAACAGCTTTCTTTAAAGGTAGAAAAAGTAAAGGACAAAAGGTATAGTAAGGGATTAACTCAACAAGGATTTGGATTCTTTATAATGTTTATGCTAATAGGATCTACTTTAACCTCAAGTATAATATTAAAAGAAAAAAGAGAGAGAGTATACCAAAGGATTTGTTCTACTCCTGTAAGCTCTAAAGTTTATATAATGGGAAATATAATATCAAATGTAATTATAATAACAATTCAAGTGATATTAGCTCTAATTACAATTAGAAAAGTACTTAAGATAGATACCTATATACCTAATTACCAGTTATTTTTAGTGCTATTTATGTTTGGAATTGTAGCAGTTGGTATTGGAATGATTATAGTAGCATTTTCAAAATCAACAGCTGAGGCAGGAAACGTATCAACATTAATAATTACTCCTACTTGCATGTTAGGAGGATGCTTATGGCCATTAAGCATAATGCCTGAAAAAGTGCAAAAGATATCAAATTTTATACCACAAAAATGGGTAATACAAGCTATAGAAAAACTACAAAGTGGTGGAGGATTAAATAGTATAAAATTCAATATTTTAATATTAGCTGGATTTGCATTAGTATTCTTTGCACTATCAGCATTTAAAATGAAAAATACGGATAAAACAGGAAGCTTTATATAATTAAGAATAAATTTATAAAGAGGATTCTTTGCTTCAGATGGAGTTTTTTTCTCCAACTGAAGCCTAGAAGACCTTATCTAGGGACGTGGAAGCCGTTATCTCCCACTTTAGAAGTGGGAGTGTTACGGATGGTAGTCATCAGATAAAAATATTTAAATAGTTGTTTAGTGCTTATAGTTAAAGTATAATATCAATTGAAACTTAGAAAGTAGAATCTTAAATTAATATAATAATAAAGAAGAAAACATACTCTGGGAGGAAAAACATGAGACTTAGGAAAAAGAGATGGGCAAGACCCGAATTAGAAGCAAATCCTTTTTTTAAATCTTTTGAACAAGCAAAGGATTTAAAAGGAAAATGGAAAGAAGAATTTAAAAATGATAATGATATATACCTAGAACTTGGTTGCGGAAGAGGTGGTTTTGCAAAACAAGTTGCTGATAGATATAGAGATAAGAACTTAATATCTATAGATCTAAAGGATGAGGTTCTAGTTTATGCTCTTAGAAATATAATGGAAGCAGAAATTACTAATGTAAGAATTATAGCTATGCAAATTGCTTTTATATCTGAAATTTTTGATAAAAATGAAATAAGCAGAATCTATATAAATTTCTGTAATCCTTGGCCTAAGGACAGACATAAAAAGAGAAGGCTTACACATACAAATTTTCTAAATAAGTACAAAGAATTCATAAAATCTGGAACAGAAATCTACTTTAAGACAGATGATTTAGAATTATTTGAAGAGTCATTTGAGTATTTTGAAGAAAGCGGATTTGAGATTATTTATAAAACTTACGATTTGCATAATAGCGAGTATGCAGACGAGAATATTATGACTGAATATGAAAGTAAATTTAAAGAAAGAGGAATAAAAAGCAACTTTATTATAGCTAGACTTAAGTAGAATTACAAAATATAAGTGTAGTACGGTAAAATGGCGGCCTTGAGAGTACAAAGTAAGGTGCTAAAAATCGAAGGCGTATAATTCAACAGAGAATCTTCGCTGCGTTAAGAAGTTCTAAGTTTGTGCATTTAAAAATTCCCTACCCAGTCCTTGAAGTGACCCCATTTATTTAGACATAATTTATTTAAGCAACCAGTGAGGAGTGAATTCTGTATTTTACAGGGCTCATTCCTTTTAGTTTGCTTTTAATTCTTTTATTATTATAGTAATCTATGTATTC
>JAYFRK010000326.1:0-5526 GCA_034925975.1 Clostridium sp. | reverse complement strand
AAATAAATAATATACAAATCCTAGAATCGGATATAAATATTAAATCCATTGATACAGATTCACCTAAGAAATCAATACTTGCTAAAGATATCTTAACAGCAAGTGAAACTGGATTAATTAATAATTTAGTAAATTCAAATTTAGCATTGAGACCTAAGCTTATAATAAATGATTACAGTAAAGGCAGCAAAGTTTTAAGCGATGTTGCTTCGGAACTTGTAAAATGTGATGAATTCATAATGTCTGTAGCTTTTATTACTAGCAGCGGTGTAACACCTCTACTGGAAACTTTAAAGCATTTAGAGAGAAAAGGTATCAAAGGCAAAATTCTAACAACAGATTATCTAAACTTTAGTGAACCAAAAGCTTTAAAGAAGCTTTTAGAGTTTTCTAATATTAGTATAAGACTTTATAGCAAAGATAATTTTCATACCAAAGGATACATCTTTAAACATAGTGATCATTATAAGCTTATTGTTGGAAGTTCAAACTTAACTCAAACTGCCTTAACTAAAAATAAAGAGTGGAATATACAAGTATCTTCTCTAGAAGAAGGCTCTTTAACAGAAGAAGTATTAAATGAATTCCAAGCTATGTGGAAGGAAGCTGAGGATCTAACCTTAGAATGGATTGAAACTTATGAAGATATATATTTAAAGCAAAGAGAAGCTGCAAGAAAAAGCACTGTACCAAGAATTTCACAATATACATTAAAGCCAAACAAAATGCAGGTATCTGCAATTCAAGCCTTAGATAAGGTAAGAGAATCTGGAGCTAAAAAGGCACTATTAATATCAGCCACTGGTACTGGGAAAACTTATTTATCAGCTTTTGACATTAGAAACTTCAATCCAAGAAGAGCCTTATTCATTGTTCATAGGGAACAGATTGCTAGACAAGCTTTAGAAAGCTATAAAAATGTCTTTGGTGATACTAGAAGTATGGGAATCCTTTCGGGTAACTCAAAAGATATACACAATGAGTTTACTTTTTCAACAGTACAAACTTTATCAAAAGATGAAGTAATGTTAAGCTTTGGTAAAACTGAGTTTGATTATATAGTTATAGATGAAGTTCATAAAGCTGGTGCTATTACCTATCAAAAAATTGTAGGTTATTTTGAACCTGAATTTTTATTAGGTATGACTGCTACTCCCGAGAGAACTGATGATTTTGATATTTTTAAAATGTTTGATTATAATGTTGCCTATGAAATTCGTCTGCAGCAAGCTTTAGAGGAGGACTTGCTCTGTCCCTTCCATTACTTTGGAATCACTGATCTTTCTGTAGATGGTAACGAACTAGACGATTTTACAGAGTTCAAATATTTAGTTGGCGACCAGAGAATTGATCATATAATTGATAAAATCAATTTCTATGGGCATTGTGGTGACAGAGTAAAAGGATTGATATTTTGTAGTGATAAGAAAGAAGCTAAGGAGTTATCTAATAAGTTCAATGAACGTGGTTTAAGAACCTTATCCTTAACCGGTGAAAACTCCCAAGAAGAACGTGAGGAGGCTATTCAGCGATTAGAACAAGATGAAAAAGATAATTGTTTAGATTATATATTTACAGTTGATATTTTCAATGAAGGTGTAGATATACCAGCAGTTAATCAAGTAGTTATGTTAAGAGCTACTAAATCCGCTATAATTTTTGTACAGCAATTAGGCCGTGGTCTTAGAAAATTTAATAATAAAGAATATGTTGTTATTATTGACTTTATAGGAAACTATACTAATAACTTTTTGATTCCCATAGCACTTTCAGGGGACAGAAGCTATAACAAAGATACTATTAGAAAATACGTTATGGAAGGTAACAGGGTAATTCCTGGCTGCTCTACAGTGAATTTTGATGAAGTCTCTAAGAAACGTATTTTTGAATCCATAGATCAAGCTAACTTCAATGATATTAAACTCATTAAGGAAAGCTACAATAATTTAAAACAAAAATTAGGTAGAATTCCTAGATTAAAAGACTTTGATTTACATGATTCCATTGATCCTGTAAGAATCTTCAGTAACAATGGCTTAGGTTCATATCATAAATTTTTGACTAAGTATGAAAAAGAATATAATGTAGAGCTTACCCATATACAAGAATCCTTTATAGAATTTATTTCTAAAAAGCTTGCTTCAGGAAAAAGAGTTCACGAATTAGAAATGATTAAATGTGCCATTAATTATAAAATTGGTTTAATGTCTAAGCTAAAAGAAATCCTTAAAGAACAATATAATATTAATTTTACAAATTATACAGAGACCTCTATAGTTAACGTACTTACAAATGAATTTCCTAGCGGAAGCAGTAAAGAAACCTATAAGAATTGTATATTCTTAGAAAAACATAATGAGGACTATAAAACATCTGAAATCTTTATTGAACAACTAAATAATGAGGACTTCAAAGAAATAATCCTAGAAACAATAGAATTTGGCATAGACAGGTATAATAAGAATTACAGCCAACGTTACATGGATACTAATTTTCAGTTGTACCAAAAATATACTTATGAGGACGTATGCAGACTATTAGAATGGGAAAAAGCCGAAGTAGCTCTAAATATCGGAGGTTATAAGTTTGATAAAAATACTAAAACCTATCCTGTATTTATAAATTATAATAAGTCAGATGATATTAGCGCTACTATAAATTATGAAGATAGATTTGAATCCACATCACAATTAATTGCTATATCCAAATCTGGAAGAACAGAAACTTCTGCTGATGTTGTCCAAGCATATAATGCTGAAAAAGATGGAGTTCAAATGAGTTTATTTGTAAGAAAGAATAAAGATGATAAAATATCAAAAGAATTTTATTACTTAGGGAAAATCAAAGCTGTAGGAACCCCTAATCCAATTACTATGGCAAATACTAACAAAACTGCTGTAGAAATAAGCTATCAGTTATATACACCAGTAAGAGAAGACCTTTATGATTACATAATTTCATAAACGTAAGATGTAAAAAAGTGATATTTCTTCTAAATTACCTCAATTTAGATAATATCACTTTTACTTTATATTTTCTTAAGTTTTTCAACTACTAATATATCTGCTGGAACCCACTTGAGGTTATCTACCTCATCTAAGGTTATCCATTTAGCATCATTATGAGCATTTAAGCGCAACTCTCCACCACAAATATTACATATAAAACAGTGCATTGTGAGATGGAAATTTGAATAATTATAATCAACGGTAGTTAAATATTTAGAGATTTCAATATCCAACTCCAACTCTTCTTTAATTTCACGAATAAGTGCTTCTTCCTGAGTTTCTCCAGCTTCTATCTTTCCACCTGGAAATTCCCACATATTTTCAAAGTCACCATAACCACGACGAGTAGTAAATATTTTATTATCATGTTTTATAATTGCCGCAACAACTTCTATTGTTTTCATATGTATCCCTCCCCAACAAGTATAAATTATACTATAACTATATTGGGAAACACAAATTATGCTTACTTTTAATTTTATCAATAGACAACTTCTGAAATTGTGAAGTTTTTCGATGGGAACCAGGTACCATAGCAAGGACGGGCTACTGTCCTTGCTTACTCATGATTATCTACATGAATAGCCGTTCCAAAATTTTTTTTATCTTTACATTTTATCCAGTAAATTATAGTATTTTTTATATTTTTCTCTTTATCCAATCCTGCCTTTATATCATAAAATACACTAGTATCTAATACTGACTCCATCGGATCTGAAGATCTTGCTTTTTCCTCTCCCACTGTACCATCAAAAAATTTTTACTTGCCTAGGATATGATTGTACATAAAATTTATCTATCAATATTTTAGGAGTTAATCTTCTATACTGCTTACACATCTTAATTCTATAGTAATTATTTAATATTAACTGAGAAATTACACTAGTATCACTTTTAGAGATACCACTCCCTGCTTCTAATATTTCTTCTCCTCATTTATCAACTTTTTTAACAATATCTTTTTTATAATTAAATCAACATCTTTTATTGTTGAATTTAAAACCTTTCCAGTTAAATCATCTACTAATCTATATACTAATTTTTGAGTCTTTCTTAAATCTGCACGTAATTTTATTGGAAACACACCTCTTATATCTTGAAATATTTCCTTACATTTGTTATCAGTAGCATATTTAGGTATTGTTTGATCCCCCCCAATTAACTATTCTAATAGCTATTATGCTTAATTTAAAATTAATTTCAACTGAATAATAATTATTGCATCTATCATTATTTTTTAATGTTATTCCATCTTCTAAAAGCAACCTTATGCTCTGCTTCTAAATTTACTAGCTTCTTTTCTCCTGTATCAATATATTTATGGATATCGTTTAAATAATAGTTCCTATTACTTTATTATTTATTTTATAATCTTTTTCTTCTAGCAAATTTATTCTTTCAATCCACCCAATATATTTCACTGTCTCAATTTCAGTTATAAACTCTAAATAAAGATTTTTAGCTCTTCCATAATTAAGTTCATCTATTAAAAATTTATTTAAGTCTTCCTCAGATAAAAAATTATGTACTAATAACTTATTAATCAGCTATAATACTCCTTTACTTGAAGGGTTCAAACCATACTCCTCAATTTTTCTATCAACATCTATTGTTTTTTTCTCTAAAAATCTCTTTATATTTGGCTTATGTAAAGCTCTAAATACATTCGCATCTAATATCACTTTTAACACCATCCCCTCATAATATATTTAATAGCATTATACCATGATGTGTATTTTAATTTAGATAAAAGCAAAATATGTAGCTATATACAGTTAAATTATGCTTTACATAAAGTTAACTGTATGTATATTTCTATATTGGGTAGTTTCCTATTATTTATGACATGATATTTTCACTCATAAAAATAGCCTTGACAAAGTAAATTCAATGGTTAAAGCTAAAAACCTCATTTACTTATGGTACGATTCTCCGCATCACTACTAAATGCGGTTTTTCACATAAAAAGAAATAGGCTGTTTCAGAGTGAATCTTTAAACTCACTGTTGATATATTTCCTCATTTTAATTTCTTTATAATATAATCTATGTCCCATTTAAATCTATTAATCTTATATCCAGGAACGTATATAAATATAAATATTCCTACTTGTATTATTGCTAGCACAATTATAGCAATTATTAGTATCCATTTGTATTGTATTAATTTACTTATATTTATATTTAACAACCCTAGTATACTTATAATCAGTGTAGTAGGAGCTGTATAAGTAATCAATTGCGTTGTTAACTTTATAGTTGTATCTAAAACATTATTTTCCTTATACATTACTAAACTTCTATATTCACTAACCTTTTTATCTAACTGTTCTTTCAGTTCGCTAATTTCTCTATTAGCAAACTCTGAAAAATATACTTTGGAATCTTTTAGTTCTAAAAATATTATTATATCTTTCTGTTTAACTATGCAAATAGTAACTTTATCTTTCTTCACAGCATAAAAAGATATATTATCTTCTATAATTAACTTTTTTATATACTTAATTTCACTATCCTCT
>JAYFRK010000305.1:0-2562 GCA_034925975.1 Clostridium sp. | reverse complement strand
ATAGTTGGTATGGTTGGATATCATGTTTTCTTTTTTTCAGCTCTTAGACACACAAGTGTTATAAATTCTTCTTTAATTGCAGCTATAAACCCTATAGCTACAACTATATTTTCAGTAATAATCCTAAATGAAAAACTTACTACTAAAAATATAATAGCAATAGGAGTATGTTTTTTAGGAATAATAGTAGTTATAACTAAAGGAAATCTTGGAATTTTGAAAACTCTTAGTTTTAACGTTGGAGACCTCTACATGCTGGTTGCGGTAATAGTTTGGGCTCTATATACAGTATTAAGCAAAAAAATGCTGAAAAAATACTCTCCTATTAAAGTAACAACTTATGTATTCGCCATGACAATTGTAGTTTTAATTCCAGCTCTAATCTGGGAAAACCCAGCTACTTATATTGGTAATACAGATATGAAAGGATGGCTTTCAGTATTATACATGGCTCTATTTGCTTCCACTTGCGGCTATTTAATACAACAGATATCCATAAAGAAAATAGGCCCTATGAGGACAAATCTCTATTACAATTTAGTGCCTGTATTTTCAATGATATTATCTTTATTAATATTAAAAACCACAGTAAGTCCAGTGCAAATAGTAGCAGGTATATTTATAATAGTTGGAGTTCTTATAAATACTTCTTTTACATTTACAAAGTAGGACAACCTGTAATTTTACAATAAATAATTAAAGTGGTACTGACAAGTTATCTGTCAGTACCACTTTATAATTATACGAAATCAACCCTCTCTTAAAATAGCCTTACATTAATATTCCCGCTATAGTTCCAGTCATACATGTGGTTAATAATCCACCTATTAATGCTTTCACTCCAAGCTCTGCAATTTCTTGACGTCTTTCCTTAGCAAGGCCACCTATTCCTGCAATTTGTATCCCTATAGAACTTATATTAGCAAATCCACAAAGAGCATAAGTTAATATAACTACTGTCTTTGGATGTAATGCACCACTCTTTATCATTGGAGCAAACCTAGCATAGGCAACAAATTCATTTAGGACTACTTTTGTTCCGAATAAATCTCCAGCTGTTATAATGTCTTGTGTAGGTATTCCCATTACAAAAGCTAGAGGAGCAAATACTCTGCCAAGAATCCATCCAAGACTTAAGTTAGTAAATCCAAAAATTCCACCAACCCATCCAATTAGTGAGTTTACAACAGCTATTAATGCTATAAATGCAAGTAACATTGCACCAACATTTAATGCAAGAGATAAGCCTTCACTGGCACCTGTTGCTGCAGCGTCTATAATGTTTGAACTTTGTGACTCAAGTTCCATATCCAATTTATCCTTTGTAGCTGGAGTCTCTGTTTCTGGGAATATTATTTTTGAAATAATTAATCCACCTGGTGCTGCCATAATACTTGCTGCCAATAAGTAAGAAGCACTAACTCCCATGGCTACATATCCAGCCATTACTCCACCAGCAACTGTTGCCATACCGCCAATCATAATTGTTAATAATTCTGATTTTGTCATTTTCCTTATGAATGGTTTAATTAATAATGGAGCTTCCGTTTGCCCAAGAAATATATTTCCTACTGCCGATAATGTTTCAGCACCGCTAGTTCCAAGCAGTCTCGCAATTCCTTTAGCTAGTATTGAAATTATTAACTGCATTACTCCTAAATAATATAGAATACTCATAAAGGCAGAGAAGAACACTATAGTTGGCAATATTTGAAATGCAAATATCACTCCCATTTTATTTGAATTAACTAAATCTCCAAATAAAAATGCTGAACCTTCTCTAGTAAAATCTAATAACTTATCAATTACCCCTCCAACAGCTTCAAAAGCTACTCTTCATGGAGGAAACTTTAATATTAAAATACCAAATACAACTTGTAATCCAATTCCTATAGCTACTAATTTCCAATTTATTTTCTTTTTGTTGTTTGACAATAAATAGGCTATTAATAATATTACACCCAAACCCATTAACCCAATTAGTCTATTCATCATTTTTCTCCTTACTATCTTTTTATCTTTAGTATGTTTTTTTAATTATATCGTTATTTTATAAATCCCATTTTTTACTTAATATATAAATTTTACCATCTACTAGCGCATAAATTTCATATTTTACTCAGCTTATAAATTCTATTTTACATAATTATAAATCCATATTTTTCTTAGTCAGAAATACTAGGTAGGTAAAACAGCTTTACCTACCTAGGCTGTTTTTAATATTGAAATGCTGTTACTCTAAAACTTTGTTATTCCATCCTTAGTTACAATACCCTTTATTAATGTTATTGGTTCAACTTTTTCTTCTACAATACTGTATGCTTTTAAAATTATTTCTTCTGATTGCTTTCTTTTGTTTTCATCATTAGCATATATAGTTGCTATTGCCTCACCTTTTTTCACAGCATCTCCTATCTTCTTATGGAGAACTACTCCTACAGATAGGTCTATTGAGCTCTCTTTCGTTTCACGTCCTGCACCAAGAACAAGAGCAGCTATCCCTATATCATCTGCCTTTATCCCCTTTACATAACCATCCTGCGGAGATGCTACAGCCTCTAC
>JAYFRK010000324.1:0-3596 GCA_034925975.1 Clostridium sp. | reverse complement strand
TCAAACCATAGACTTCTAATTAGTTCAAGTTCTAATTATCCTAGGCTTCATCTTACTCAAGTAAATAAACCTAATCCAATTAAAGCTCCCATGTTCTGTATGGTTCTTAGAAAATACTTGAATAATGCTAAAATAATTGGTATTGATCAATTAAATTTTGATAGAATAGCAGTAATTCATTTTGAAAGTACAGATGAGTTAGGATTTGATAGCATATATTCACTTATAATAGAAATCATGGGCAGACACAGCAATGTAACTCTTATAAGACAAAGAGACGGCATAGTTATGGATAGTATAAAGCATATTACTCCAGAACTTAATAGTTATAGAAGTGTATTTCCTGGAATTAAATACATATATCCTCCTATATCTACAAAATTGAGTCCATTTGATTTCCATTATGAAGAGGTAAACAGCTACATTCTAAATAATAATATCAAATTTGATGATAGCTTTTTTTCAAATATATTTACTGGTGTAGGTAAAATACTATCAAAAGATATAGTTTTTAGAATACACAACTCCAATATTGCATTTGAATTAGAAAACCTAACTATTATATTAGATTATTTGAAGAAATACTTGTTAAAAGCTGAATTAAATCAATTTGAATACTATATTTATAAAAGCGAATCCAACTTAATAGATTTTTATTGTTTACCTTTAGATAGTATGGATAAGTATTCTAAAGTTTCTTATTCTTCTTCATCAAAATTACTAGAAGATTTCTATTTTAAAAAAGATAAAATAGATAGATTAAAAGCTCAAAGTTCAGATCTTCAAAAAATTGTTTCTAATAATATAAATCGTTGTTTAAAAAAGTGCAAAATATTAAATGCAACAATTAAAGAATGTGAAGGAAAAGATAAATATAAGCTTTATGGAGAACTTCTAACTGCAAATATCTATACTCTGGAAAAAGGTATGAAAGCAGTTGAACTTTCAAACTATTATAGTGAAAATTACGATACAGTTAATGTATCATTAGATGAAAATAAAACTCCATCACAAAATATTCAAGCTTATTATAAAAAGTATAATAAACTAAAAAAATCAGAGGAAGCTGCCTATGAGCAAAATATTCAGAATGATGATGAACTAAATTACTTATACTCAGTTCTTACAAATATACAAAATGTTAATAGTTACACTGATATAGAAGAAATTAAAAAAGAACTCATAGATACTGGATATATTAAATTTAAAAAATCTTATAAAACAAATAAGTCCAAAACCTCAAAGCCTATGCATTTTATTTCTAGCGACGGGTTTCATATTTATGTAGGCAAAAATAATATTCAAAATGATTATCTTACATTAAAATTTTCAAATAAGAATGATATATGGCTTCATACAAAAAATATCCCTGGATCTCATGTCATTATAAAAAATAATGGCCAAATACCTGACACTACATTAGAAGAAGCTGCAAACTTAGCCGCATACTATAGTAAGTCTCAGAATTCTTCTAATGTTCCTGTGGATTACACAGAAGTTAAAAATGTTAAGAAGCCTAGTGGTTCAAAACCAGGGATGGTTATTTATTACACAAATCAAACTATCTACATTACACCTAAGGAATCTAATTTAAAATTACTAGAAGAATAATAAAAAATCTCGTTTAAAATTAAACGAGATTTTTTATTATTCTCTATATTTCATATATTTTAACTGAATCTTCATCGTCAATTTCAGAAACTTTAACCGCAATAAGTTCTTTTTTAGAAGTAGGTATGTTTTTTCCTACATAATCAGCTCTTATTGGTAATTCTCTATGCCCTCTATCTATAAGCACTGCTAATTGTACATTTGCAGGCCTGCCATGTTTAATTATGGCTTCCATTGCTGCCCTTGCTGTTCTACCAGTATATAAAACGTCATCTACCAAAATAATTTTATTATTTCTAACGTCAATATCTAAGCTATTATTATTTACTACAGGTTGTTCACTTAACTCTGTTAAATCATCTCTATAAAGTGTTATATCCACACTTCCTACTTTTACTGCAGTATCTTCAAATTCTTCTATTAATTTAGCAATTCTCTGTGCTATAGGAACACCTCTCCTTTGTATTCCTACTAATACAATATCATCAACGCCTTTATTCTTTTCAATAATCTCATGGGCTATTCTAGTTAATGTTCTTTTTATAGCTTTTTCATCTAAAAGTACGGATTTAAATTCCATCCTTTACCCTCCTTTATAAAACATTAAAAACTATGTAAATAAAAATCTTAGCCATAAAAAGGCTAAGGTATGCTATTAAGTACTACAATTATTCCATTTAGGAAATCTTTCATAATTAAAAATTTTCTCAAAACAATTAACATATATTAGGAATAGTAACATATTCCCTATATAAAGTCAATTATTCAGAGAGTTTACGAATAACTTCTTCATAATATTTAGGAATATCCGATTCAAACTCCATATATTCTTCAGTAGAAGGATGAATAAATCCTAATTTTTTAGCATGAAGCATTTGTCCTGCCACATTAAATTTTTGTTTTTTATATCCGTATACAGGATCCCCTACTAAAGGATGGCCTAAGTAAGCCATATGAACTCTAATTTGATGTGTTCTCCCGGTTTCTAATATACATTTAATTAGTGTATATTTTTCAAATCTTTTTAAAACTTCATAATGGGTAACAGCTCTCTTTCCACCTTCTACTATCCCCATTTTCAGCCTATCTTTAGGATTTCTTCCTAGTGGCTTGTCAACTACTCCCTTATCCTGCTTTATTACGCCTTCTACTAATGCTATATATTCTCGCTTCATAGAATGCTCTTTTAATTGTTCAGATAACTTATTATGTGATTTATCATTTTTAGCAATAACTAATACACCTGAAGTATCTTTATCAATTCTATGAACTATGCCTGGTCTAGCAACACCATTTATTCCTGATAAATCTTTACAATGATACAAAAGTGCATTTACAAGTGTCCCACTATAGTTTCCTGGTGCTGGATGAACTACTAATCCTTGAGGTTTATTAACCACTATAATATCATTATCTTCATATAGAATATCCAGTGGTATATCTTCAGGTTCTACCACTAATTCTTGAACTTCAGGAAGACTAACTGTAACTTTATCTCCTAATCTTAGCTTATAATTACTTTTCTTTATATTATCATTAACCACAATGTATTTTTCTTCTATAAGTTTTTGTATGTAAGATCTTGATTTGTCTTGAAAATCTTTTGCAACAAATACATCAAGTCGAGTATTTACAAATTCATTATCAACTATAATTTCTCTTTTATCCATCATTTACCTTCCCTCAACACACAAATCGCCAATAAAAACGTTCCTACAACTACTAACATATCTGCTACATTAAAAGTAGGAAAATAATATATATCTCTATAGTGCAACAAAATAAAATCCACTACATATTTATAAAAAACTCTATCATAAAGATTTCCTATAGCACCACTTATAATTAATGCGAAGCTTAACCTTAAAACCTTAGAATCCGGCTTATATTTAATTAAATAATATATCATTCCAATAACAACTAGCAGAGTTACTGCTGTTAGTAAAAACACTTTCCCTTGGAATATTCCAAAAGCTGCTCCCCTG